>JBDRSI010000120.1:0-8526 GCA_043825055.1 Verrucomicrobiota bacterium | reverse complement strand
ATAGCGCCAGCCAGACCAGCGCGCCCAAGGCGTCATTTTGTTGCTTCATGGCCTCGGAGATCGCGATTTTCGTGGCGATGCGCGTAGCGTCCTTGGCCAATTGCATGGCGGCCAGCCGGCGCTGACTGGCACCCATCAGGGCGGCTGTATTGGCAAACGGATAACTGCGGCCCAGGTATTCATCGTTGCAGTAGATTTCCGCATAGGGCGGAAACTGGGAATAAAAATCCCCGTAGATCTCACCCACCGGCAGGCGACCCAGGGTGATGAAACAAACCAGTTCCGCCGGTTCGGTCTGCAACGCGGCCTTGGCAATGGGCGTTGCGGAACGAACGACATTAGTCTTGGGCAGGATATCGCCCGAAAGCGGGTCAATCAGGACGTTGCTTGTTAATAGCCGCTCAGCGGAGCGATACTGGATGGCGGCATTGCCCTCGTCGTTGATCAATTCCAGGCAGAACCCGGCCATGTAGCGGCCGTAGGCGATATCCGGGAACCCGTCCAGGGCCTCCAGCTTCTTGATAATATTGCGGGCGCAGATGGCGGCGTAATCCCAGTTTGAATCCGCAAGGTAATCCTTGGCCAGGAATGCGTACATCAGCGTGCGCTCGAACGGCATGCCGCGGAAGGAAAGCATACGGTCATTCACGATCAGGCTGGAGGCGCCCTGAAACACGCTGTAGGTATCCAGCTTGGCGTCCAGATCCCCCGCCCGCCGCCAGTCCAGGGCGCTGGACTCGTATTGGCCGAGGTTCTGGCGGATCATGCCGCGCTCCATCAGGTACAGAATCTCGTCCTTGTCGTCCTTGGGGATGGCGGCCAGATTAGTGTTGGCCTGCTCGAACCTCCCCGCGTAGAAATTAGCGCGTGCCGTTCGGAGTGGCGGGGATGCACAGCCGGCCAGGAATCCGGCCAGGCACATCGCCAGCACGGCCCCGCACCGGAGGAACGGGGGCATTCCCGGAAACGCCTGATGCATGTTACCATCCAATGAGGGGCTCTCTGGCCGTGCGCGCGAATTCTTCCTGCGTGGACCAGGCGATAATCCCGGTTTCGAGATCGGTGATTTCGATGGTCAACTGGTAATACACCAGTTCCGTCTTGGAGACCCGGACCTGTTTCCCGGTTTGCTTCTGCATTTCAATCAGCGCGCCGGTCAGCATGAATTTTGCCCCTAACTGTTTGCCGACGGCCGTGCGGGTGTCATCGGTGGCGTTCTGGGCCTGGAAGCCCTGTTCCTTCATCAACTCCTGGCGGCGGCTTTCATTGACAAACTGAATCTTGTTGTTGCTCTTTTGCATCAGGATATTACGCAGGCGATCGGTCATGGCCTGGGTATCCACAAAGGTGGTCGTGCGGGGCTGGACGCCGTAGATGATCATGATCAGATTGCCGGGCTGGTTATTGATGAAATCGCTCGTGGCGATGCTCGTGGCTACCTTGTCGCTCAAGTTCCGCAAATCCTGGGCCCCGTAGGTGGCGTCAAGGACCGGCAGGCTGGAAACATCCTTGTCCTCCACTTTTTGCCGGAACATTGCGCATCCGGTCAGCGCCAACAGACCGCCAATCATTGCCCCGGACACTATCACACGCGAAATGACTTTCATTGCTTTTTCTCCTTTTGGCCAGGATTAAATGTGAACCGGCTTTAGCTTTTAATGATGACGTTTTTGGACAGGGTCGTCAATGTTTTTTTGGGACAACCGTTCCCGGCGGATTTGATCGGCCAGTTGCTGAAAACCCGAATAGGCATGCGCATAAAACATTTGCCATCCCTGGCAGAGCCGGCTGATTTGCCGGGAATCACGCCCCGGGCCCACACGGTGTTTGGGACAATCCCCGAGGCAAAACCGGCGCCATTTACAGGCGGCGCAGGCTTCATTGCGATTGCTTTTTAGCCGGCTGAACCGGCGATAAAGCGGTAATGCCCGCAGACCGTGCCACGATAGGTCGGCAATATTGCCCAGGCGCCATTGGGATTCAACAAAAAAATCGCACGGATAGACATCCCCATTATGTTCCACTACAAAATACGTGTCGCATACCGGCCGCATCTGGCAATCCGTATAACGCTGATCCACCATGAGATTAAGGATGGAATCAAACAGCCGCACAGATACGCGCTGTGTATCATGCCGGACCCACAGGTCATACACCTGGCACAGGAACTCGCCCCAGGATTCCCCGCCAATACTAAAAGGCAATGCCGCGCCGCGCGCATCCGTTTCCAGGCAGGGAATGTACTGCTGGAACAGAAAGCCCTGGTCGCACAGATAGCGATACACCTCTGCCCCCCGTCGGACATTAGCCTGGGTCACCAATGTCAGAATATTAAAATCCACGTTATGCCGCCGAAGGCATTCGATCCCGCGCCATACCGTGGAAAACGATCCGTCACCGGCCGAGTTGACGCGATACAGGTCATGGACGGACTGCGGGCCATCCAGGCTGACACCCAGCAGGAAGCGATGCCGGGCAAAATGTTCCGCCAGTTCGTCCGTGATCAGCATGCCGTTGGTCTGCAAGCTGTTTTGTACCACAGCGCCGGGCCGGCCATATCGGCACTGCAGACGGGTGACCGTCCGGAAGAATTCCGGCCCCATCAATAAAGGCTCGCCGCCCTGCCAGGCAAAGGCATACACGCTCTGGCTGGTCGCCATATAGCCGGAGACCAGCTTCTCCAGGACAGGAGTTGCCATGCGGTGAACCGGTGTTTCAGGGAATAACGCCAGGCGACTTCGGTAAAAACAATATACACACTGTAAATTGCAGTCCGGGCCCGCCGGCTTGATTAGAAGCGTAAATGGTTGCGTTGGTGTCATGCTAAATGCCAACTCGAATTCAGATCAGCATAAACCAGCATCAGGTCGCCGCAAGCAAAAAAATGGTTAAGTGCTTGCATTGTATGGTTTTTTTTCTCATCATGCTTCTGGGGCATGGTGGAGGTGAACATGAAGAGCGCGTTGTTCTGGCATCCGGCCGAGTCGGGGAAAATTCAATGTGAGCTTTGCCCGCATCACTGCGTGATTGCCGAAAAGAAGACCGGTTTGTGCGGCATTCGGCGGGTGGTTGATGGCGGCCTGGTGGCGGCGGGCTACGGCCTGCTCTCGTCCCGGCATAACGATCCGATCGAGAAAAAACCGCTGTTCCATTTTCATCCGGGCAGCGAAATCTTCAGCATCGGCGGCTGGGGCTGTAACTTTGCCTGCCGGTTCTGCCAGAACTGGCAGATTTCCCAGGCCGTCAACGCGCAAGCGCAATCGTTCCGGCCGGACGAGGTGGTGCAGGCTGCCCGGGATCAGCATGCCCCGGGCATCGCCTATACTTACAACGAGCCGCTGATCAATTATGAGTTTATTCGGGATTGCGCGCAACTGGCTCGCTCGGCGGGCCTGTTCAATGTGCTGGTGACTAACGGGTTTATCGAGGAAAAGCCAGCGGCGGGCCTCTTGCCGCTGATTGACGCGCTGAACATTGACATCAAGAGCATGGAAGAGGCCTTTTATAAACAGCAGTGCCGCGGCGCATTAGCGCCCGTGCTCCGGTTCGCGCGCCAGGCGGCGGCCTCTGGTGGTCACGTGGAAATCACCAACTTGCTGATCCCCGGGTTGAATGACGGCGAGGAACAGGTTGGCCGGGTCTCGGCCTGGATGGCCGCGAACCTGGGGCGGGTGACACCGCTCCACCTGAGTGCCTACCACCCGGAATACAAAATGGATGTCCCGTCCACGCCGGCGGCCGTGCTGGAGCGCGCCTTTGCCCGGTGCAAGCGGGACCTGGCCTACGTCTACATGGGCAACGTGCTGTCGAGTGAGGGGCAGAATACGCTCTGCCCGAAGTGCTCCCAGGAGTTGATCGTCCGGCAGGGGTACACCACGCGCATCGTCGGCATCGTCAAGGGTGCCTGCCGCCAGTGCGGCCGCCCCGCTGACGTTAGATAAAAAGAAAATAATAATGTTGCCATAATGCACACGTTGTGACATTCTTCCGCCATGACCAAGTACAAATGGAACCCGGATAAGAACGAATTGCTCAAGCGTACACGGGGCATCAGTTTTGAGCAGGTGGTTTTGCATATCGAGCGGGGTGATTTGATAGACATTATTGACCACCCCGATCAAACAAAGTATCACGGCCAGAAGATTCTATTTGTCAGGATCAGAAACTATATGTTTGCAGTGCCATTTATAAAAGATGGGGATGACTGGTTCTTGAAAACCATAATGCCCAGTAGAAAAGCCACAAAGAAATATCTGGAGGAAACATGAAAAAAACACTTTATTTAGATGAAGAAGAAAAGGACATGGAAGAAGCTCTCAATCGCGTAGAATGGCGTTCCGTAAGAAATGTAAAAGAAGAGATCGGAAAGCATCAGCAATACGCTAGAAATACACTGCTGAAGGATAAACGCGTGAATATCCGCATATCATCGGCCGATTTGGAGGCATTGCAGACAAAAGCAGTCGAGGAAGGGCTTCCATATCAGACATTCATCGCCAGTGTTTTGCACAAATTCGCAGCCGGACGATCACTGGTAAAGCAACAATAGCTCGAAACAAATGTATTGACTCCGTTACTCAATTGTGTACGCTATCGGGTAACGATGGAGGTGTAGCAATGAAATTCTTAAGTGTTCGTGATTTGCGGGGCAATTCGGCTCGCGTCTGGAGGGAATTGCCGAACGAAAGAGAAATGGTAATCACCAGTAACGGGCGGCCGGTTGCACTGCTTACGGCGGTTGATCAAAACACCGTCGAACAATCGCTGTCAGCCTGGAGACGTGTCAGGGCCACCCAGGCCGTCTCCGATATCCAACGGGAATCCATACGCAAGGGCACCGACCAGTTGGCGATGACCGATATCGACGCCGAGATTACGAGAGTCAGGCAAGGACGACGGAAACCAGCGACGTGAAAATCGTGCTTGATACGAATGTGTTGGTCTCGGGGCTGCTTACTCCCTTTGGAAATTGTGGAGAAATTGTCCGCATGCTGACTTCGGACGAGATCACCCTGTGCGTGGACTCTCGAATCGTGGTGGAATACGGCGAGGTGCTGCACCGCCCTCAGTTCAATATAGACCCACAGAAGGCCGCAGTCGTGATCGAATATATTCAGACTTCGGCCGAAACGCATGTGACTGCCCCGCTCGACAGAGCTTTGCCGGACGAGAGTGACAACCCATTCATGGAGGTTGCACTTTCTTCTGGCGCCGAGTGTCTCGTTACCGGAAATCTCAAGCATTTTCCAGAGCGTTGTCGAGCAGGCGCGAGGGTACTGGCCCCCAAGGAATTCCTGGAGTTTTTCAGGAGGCGCAGAACAAGCCGCTGAACGGTATGACTCGCAAGCTCGCCGCCCATTAACGACGCCGTTCGCGTGAAAAAAAATAATAATCTGTTTATTTTATGAGCCTTACATCTCCATCCATCCTGGCGCCGCGGCGGAAAACCCGGCGGATTCATGTCGGCCCCGTGGCGGTGGGCGGCGGCGCGCCAGTGACGGTCCAGACCATGACCAAGACCGACACGCGCGACGTCCGCGCCACGATTGCCCAGATCCGCGACCTTGAACGCGCGGGCTGTGATATCATTCGCGTGGCCGTGCCGGACGAGGCTGCCGCGCGCTCTTTGGCCGCCATTCGCCGGGCAATCCACATTCCGCTCGTGGCCGATATCCACTTTAATTACCGCCTGGCCCTCCAGGCGCTGGCTTCAGGCGTGGACGGCCTGCGGATTAATCCCGGCAATATCGGTTCCATCGTCAACGTGCGGGAAGTGGTCCGCGCCGCGCGTGAGCGTAAAGTTCCCATCCGTATCGGCGTCAATGCCGGCTCGCTGGAAAAAGAAATCCTGGCAAAATACGGCGGCGCCACGGCCAAAGCGCTCGCGGCCAGCGCCCTGAAACACGTGCGCATCCTGGAGAACCTCAACTACCGCGAAATTAAAATTTCGGTGAAGGCCTCGGACGCGGCGCGCACGGTCAAGGCCTACCGCCTCCTGGCGGAAGCCACCGATTATCCCCTGCACTTAGGCGTAACCGAAGCCGGCACCCTGCTCACCGGCGCGGTGCGCTCGGCCACGGCCCTGGGCATCCTGCTGGCGGAGGGGATCGGGGACACCCTCCGCGTTTCACTGACCGAACACCCGTTACGGGAAGTGAAAGCGGGGTTGGAGATTCTGCGCGCGCTCTCGCTGCGGCCGCCAGGTCCCAATGTTATCTCCTGCCCCACCTGCGGACGGGCTGAGCTTGACGTCATGGCTCTTGCCCACCGGGTCGAAGAAGAATTAGACAAGCTGGCGCGCGAATTTTCCGGCGCCCGGCAAACGGCGGACTGGCCGGTAGTGGCGATCATGGGCTGTATGGTGAACGGTCCCGGTGAAGCCCGCGAGGCGGATATCGCCATTGCCGGCGGCAAGGGTAAAGCAGCGCTTTATGTGGGCGGAGTGTTCAAGGCCACGGTGAAGGAAGCGGCGATTGTGGTCACGGTTGTCCGACAGGTGCGTGCTTTTCTCCGCCGCGCACGGTAAGGGGTAAGGAAATAATGGGCATGGTTCAAAAGACGCCAGTATTGGGTAACACTTTAGCTGTGTCATTCCGAGTGAAGCGAGGAATCTCAAACGCCATAATGCGTTGATATGCCGGAGATTCCTCGGGCTACGCCCCTCGGAATGACACCATGCGATGTGTTATCCTGATTTGAACCATGCCAAATAATGGCCTCAGCAAGGAGGCCCTACTGTTGCCGTCGCCCGCCCGCAACGCTGTCGCGTAGCAACTGCGGGCAGGTAGGGCGCGACCTTGCGTCGCGCCATTCCGGCATCCGCCCCAGCGGGACTACCGCAAAACCGGAACCGGTATCACCGTGACATCGGCGGGTTCTTTCTGCCTGTGGGCCTGTTCCTTCAGGGCCCAGGCTTCCATCGGCGTGGGAACTTTCGCCTGCGGCGCCACCGGCATGCTCTTGGTTTTGACTTGTTTATACACGAATGCCTTGCCTTCGTAATTGCGCAGAACCACTTCCTTATCGGTCATGGATTCCACGTAATCGGGCAGAAGCGGCACCTTGCCACCACCGCCCGGGGTGTCAATGACAAAGTGCGGCACTGCCATGCCCGAGGTCCACCCCCGCAGACCCTTGATGACCTCCAGTCCCTTGGCTACGGTCGTGCGCAGGTGCTCCGTACCGGCAACCTGATCAGCCTGAAAAATATAATACGGCCGCACGCGGCAGGCCAGCAGTTTCTGCATGAGTCGGCGCATTACGGCCGGATCGTCATTGACGCCCTTAAGCAGGACGGTCTGTGTCCCAAGCGGGATGCCGGCATCGGCCAACCGGTTCAGGGCCATGGCCGACTGCAGCGTAATTTCGTCTGGGTGATTGAAATGCACGTTCATGAAGAGCGGGTGATATTTTTTCAGCATCCGCGCCAGCTTGGCGGTAACACGCTGGGGCAATACGCACGGCACGCGGGTCCCGATGCGGATGATTTCCACGTGGGGAATCGCGCGCAGTTCCCTGAGAATGCCTTCCAGGCGCTCATCGGAGAGCAGGAGCGGATCGCCACCCGATACGATCACATCGCGGATTTCCGAATGCTGGCGGATATAGGCCAGCCCGTTCTCGATGAATTGCGGATGCATTTTGTGGAAGTCACCGACCATGCGCTTACGGGTGCAGAAGCGGCAATAAGAGGCGCACTCGTGCGAGACCAGGAACAGGACGCGGTCGGGGTAGCGGTGCACAATCCCCGGCACGGGTGAATCCTGGTCCTCGGCCAGCGGGTCCGCCAACCCGCAGGTCCCCTCCAGCTCGCGGGCATCGGGCACCATTTGACGGTACAAGGGGTCCCCCTTGGCCTTGATCAGGCTTAGGTAATAGGGATTGATGCGGATGCGGAACGCGCCGGCCACCCGGCGGATTTCATCCACATTGAGGCCGAACACCTCGGCCACTTCTTCCGCGGTCGTCAGACTTTTTTGCAACAACTTTTGCCATCGTTCCATGTTACCTCCAGGACTGATTGACGGTTTTGTTTGGTTATCGGTCGGATTTTTATGGTTGGTTTTCATTTTTTCTTCAGCGCCTGGCGCACCTGGCTCCGCCAGAAATCCTCGTAGGCAATGCCCTCCGCCGCCAAGGACCGTGCCAGACCCGCCTCACGCGATGTGTCGGGATTGGGATTCACTTCCAGGATGAACGGGCGCGCGCACGCATCCAGCCGGAAATCCACGCGCGCATAGCCGCGCAACTTCAATACCCGATAGGCCTGCAGGGCGAAACGCGTCAGCCGCTGCGCCAAAGCCGGCGAGACCGGCGCCGGGCATACCGGGACCGTGCCCCGGTAGGTCGGATGCGCGGCCTGCCACTTGGCATCGTAGCCCACAATACGCGGCAAGCCGGCGGGATAGCGCTGAAATAAAATCTCCGAAAGCGGCAAAACGCGCGGTTCGGACTCCTCCACAATGGCCGCATTGATTTCCCGGCCGTCCACAAAGCTCTCGACCAGCGCCGGCTGGTTATAGGCGG
>JBDRSI010000119.1:0-3697 GCA_043825055.1 Verrucomicrobiota bacterium | reverse complement strand
ATATGATGCCATTCAAACGGCTTCCAAACCTGTTTGAAACTTATATAAAACGCAATATTGCGCCGCTCATCCACAACGGACAGACAATAAGTCTCCTCGCTTGCATTATAAAAATTAAGCGACGTATACCCGCGGGACGGGTCCCAGATCTTAAAAAACGACTGGTTGCGAAGCGGACCCCGCGTCTTTTCATTCTTCACCATCGGATCGAAATTCAGCGAGACCCAGAATGAAATCTCCCCGCCGGTCGGATCGATATTGCCCTTTGCGGGCATGTAAGTAATCGCCGATTCACCATGCAGCCGGATCGCCTTGCCGACTTTCCCGTCCACCACCTCCGCCGTCCCTTGGATCTTTCCGCCGGGGGCTTTGTCGGGCGAGGCAAAGACCTCGGCTTGCGTGTGCTGGACCGTGCCCTGGGAAGTAATCCCTTCAAACTTATCTTGAAAAAGAAGGCTGCCGTCCGTTTGGGCAAAAAGGAGTGCAGACGAAAATAGCCCGACCACGAGAGAAAAATAAACCTTGTTCATAACGTCCTCCGTTGACTGCGTTGATTGCAAAAGTCTTTCGTTTAACTGTTGAAAAATGTACCAACTGTCAATTTTAAGTCAATTTTAATGATTCAAAATCTTAGACTCAAAAACGTCAACAACACGCATTTACTTTCTGCGAGATTCAAGTTATATTCTTTTCGTTAAATGCAATCATATCAATCTGGTTGCGATCAAGAATAAACAAATCGGTACTGTTAAATCTGCCATGAAAAAATGAAAGGCTGGCGTGATGATCGAATGGCAGGGGAAGGATGTGTCGTTGGCACTGTAGGTTGGATATGCTGTAGAGGGTTTAAGAGCTTTGGAAGGTGATGGGGATGGGATAAGGTAAGGGCAGAGAGGTGGCGCTGGAGGGATGTAGGTTCCTATAACAGCCAGAGGGGCTCAGCAGTGAGCGGCAACTCAGCGACCATGAACAGGATTTTAGTCCATTGGCCTTGGATGGTTCGGACACCTTGCAGGGCGTCGATGGGTAGTATCGGGGTTTTATAATCCAAGGCCGAATGAGGGCGCAGGGCTTAAACCTGTATTGTTTCTAAGGCAAAGCGAAAATAAACTACACTGTCTAATCCACAGATTTTGCGGACGAGCCACAAATAAAGGAGTGACCTGATGAGTATAAAAACCGCGTGTAAAATACTGGCAGCCTGCGCTCTTGCCGGCATGGCGGCGTCAAGCGTCGCCGCCCTTTCGCCGTCCCTGGAGCTGAAGCTCGACCAGCCGCAAGAACTTAATGCCGCCGGGCAGAAGATCCGCGTTGATGGTGAGTTCATCAAGATTCCGGACGGCGGGACGGCTCTGGGCATCGGTAAGGATTTCGGTCCCGCCATTCCGGCGGCGCCGTTTTTCGGCGAAACCGGCACGCTCGCCTTCACTCTCTGCTATGTAGAGCCGGCGGCCGCCAACCTGATGCACAACCGCCACTTAGTCACCTTGCGCATGGTGGACCGGGGCTTCTTCGGGTTCTACTTCATCCAGACCGATCGTCATCTCCAGATGGCTTACAAGCAAATACCGGAATCCATTCGCTTGATCACGCCGGATCCTTTGCAGGCCGGCCGGCCATACCGCGCCGCGGCTACCTGGGACGGCACGACGGTGTGTTTCTACCTCGACGGCAAGTTCGTCGGCGAGATGAAGCAGGGCTTCCCGGCAAGCTACCCGGACTACGCCCGACTCAACCTTGGTCCCTACAAGGACGGCTGGGTGGTGGCTGAGCCGTGGCGGGTCAATGACGTGTCCATCCGCGACCTGAAGGTCTGGAAACAGGTGCTCGGGCCGTTGGAGATCGCGGCGGACGCTGGCGTTGCCGCCTCCTCCGCGGAGACGCGTTTTCCCGCGTTCCTCGCGGTGCCGCAAACCGCCGCTCCGGCCATGGACGGCAAACTCGACGACCCGGCCTGGCGGAACGCGGCTTCCTTCGTGTCCCTCCTGGATCAGACAAACCCTGATAAATCCCTTTCCTACCCGGATAATCGTCCGCTCTTCTGCCACGATGGCCAGAGTCTCTACATCGGCTTCGAAACCCTTTTCCCGACCGGCGCCAAATTGGTTCAAGGTCCGAAACGCGGCGCGGACGAGCCGGGTATCTGGGGGGACGAGTCGTTCGAGTTCTATGTGGACATTGACGGCAAGCTTTACCGGTTCGCCGGAAACGTCGCCGGGGGTTATTGCGAGAGCCTGGACAGCGGTAGTGAATTCAATGGCCAATGGGAATACGTCTCCGGCTTGGAATTCCGCATTGACGACCGCTGGCACTGGCAGGCGGAGATCAAGATTCCGTTTGAGACGCTTGGCATCAAACAGCCGGTCGGCCGGGACTTGCGGATCAATTTCTGCCGCACCTGGCGCTGTTTTGACGAGATCGGGATCACGTCACTGCACGCGGTCACGCAAAGCTACGGCAACCGCAAGAGTTTTGTCGTCATCCGCCCCGTCGCGTCGGCTGAGGGCGGGCTGTTCACGGGAAGCAGTGATCCCTCCTTTGGTGATTTCAGGCAGAAGGTGACCCTGCATAGCGGTCGAGGCGGCGAGTTCTCCTATGCGCTCAAGGCGCTTAACGCCTCGGGCGACGGCCAGGCACTGGTGGAGAAGAAAATCACCCTCAAACCCGCCGACCGTGCCGAACTGACCATCGAAGCCGCCATTAAACAAGCCTCCGCCAAACACCTGCTTTTCGAGCTTAACGGTCCCGGCGGCGAACTATTGATGCGGCAACTGGTTCCGTTCAAGCTGAGCGATGACTACCTGGACGTGACTCCCGTATTCGGTTCAGGCCAGGTGCTTCTGAAGCCGCGCTACACGATCCTGAAGAGTAAGGATCCGTCTGTAGTTCCCGTGGTCCGCATCCTCGGACCTGACGGTCAGGTAATCCACCAGCAGCCGATCAGTTCCGATGTCCAGATAGATATTCCCTTTGACCGCAAAAATCCTGTGGGCACTTACCTGGCCGAGCTCATCTCCGGCCAGGGCGACGCGGTCAAGGTCCACACCGCCAAGAAGTTCCAATACACCGGGCTTGCGGTGTGGGAAAATATGCCGCCGCCGGATGTTGTTCCCGCGCCGTTTGAGCCCCTGAAAGCCAAGCACGCCGGGCGGCAGGTGGAGATCGGCGTCTGGGGCCGCAACTACCGCTTTGACGGCTCGCTGCTGCCGACGTCAATCCAGACGCAAGACCGGGAGCTCCTGAGCGCTCCCGCGCAGTTGCTGATCGGCGGCGTTCCCGTGGTTTCGGAAAGTCTCGTGGTCCGGAGCGAATCGCCAACGCGCCTCGAGTTCGCCGCCAGCCACAAGGCCGACGATTACGAACTCAGCCAGGAAGCGTGGGTGGAATACGACGGCGTGTTCTTCAACCGGGTCAAGGTGCAAGCGAAGCGCGACCTGGGGGCCGTGACATTCTCGCTCCCGCTGGCGGCAGAAACCGCGAAGTTCATGCATGCCACGGCATCCGGTTTTGGCGGGGGAGGTCGGCAGAACCTCCGGCTCGACCGCAATCAGGAAATCTCATTCTACCCATCCGTCTGGATTGGCGACGAGGAGCATGGCATCGCCTGGTTCGCCGAATCCGCCGCCGATTGGCGAACACGCGACCCACAACCGCTTAAGATCGTGCGCGAGGGCAAGACAACCCGCCTGGAGATAAC
>JBDRSI010000118.1:0-4507 GCA_043825055.1 Verrucomicrobiota bacterium | reverse complement strand
TCCGGCCGCTCTTGGCGCCGTCACAACCGCCAACCAGGAAGAAATGCTTAATGGCCCCTGCTTTCACGGCTTCAATCACCTTGTCAGCCACGCCCAGCACGGCGTTATGTCCAAACCCGACCAGGATGGTTTTGTCAGGTCCATCTTCCTTGAAGCCCTCCGCCGCCAGGGCCGCCCGGATCAGCGGGGTGTAGTCGCGGTCACCGATGTGCGCCACGCCTGGCCAGGCCACCAGGCCGCAGGTAAAAAGGCGGCCTTTATAACTATCCTTGGGCTTCTGAATGCAATTGGTGGTCATGAGGATGGCGCCGGGAAAAGCGTCGAACTCCGTGCGCTGATCCTGCCAGGCGCCGCCGTAATGGCCCGCCAGATGCTTGTATTGCTTCAGACCGGGGTAGCCATGCGCCGGCAGCATTTCACCGTGCGTGTAAATATTTACACCTTTCCCCTCGGTTTGTTTCAGCAACATTTCCAAGTCCTTAAGGTCGTGGCCGGAGACCAGGATGGCCTTGCCTTTCAGCGGATGGATGCGAACCGCGGTGGGGACAGGATGGCCGTAGGCGCCGGTGTTTGCGGCATCGAGCAGTCCCATGACCTTCAGGATGATCTCACCGCACTTGAGGTTCATGCCCAGCAGGTCGTTCACCTGGGGATCCGGATTGTTCAGGAAGTCCAGGGCTTCGAAGAAGAACGCGTAAACCGAGTCATCTTCCTTGCCGAGGATCATGGCATGGTTGGCATAAGCCGCCGTGCCCTTGAGTCCAGACGTGAGGAGATTCTGGAGGCCGGCCCGGTCATCGCCCAGCGCAGCCTTCTGCTTCTCGATGCCCACGTCCGCCGCCTGTTGCAGAAGACCATTCATCGTGTCGACGGGTTTCCACAGGGCGGATTCAGGGGTCTTGTCGCCACCGCCGCAAGAACAGTGTCCCTCGTTGCCGCAGACTTCGTTGTAGAGGGCACGGGACTTGTCGCGCATCCTGGCAGCTTTCTTGAGGAGCGCCACGAGGCGGTCCGAATCGAAGTTGACGTTGGTGACCGTGGAAAACAGCGCCTCCAGGACAAAGCGATTGATCTCCGGATCCTTGCCCCCGGCCTGCCAGGCCTTGCTGGCGAAGTGGGCGATGCCCTTGGTGGCATATACAAGCAGGTCTTGCAAGGCCGCTGTCTGGGCGTCCTTGCCGCACACGCCAGCCACCGTACAACCCGTTCCCTTTGCTGTTTGTTCACATTGATAACAGAACATGACTTCCTCCTTTGTTTATCCCTTTTTCTTTTTCGCCTTTGCTCGTCCAACACCGTCTGAAAACAAACCCTTGACGGCCAGCGTCCCCACCGTTGTCGTGGTCAAGTAAGCCATTGTCCGCCGATTCATGACTTTAATCACGTCGCCCAGGATACATGCCCGGCCCTTGCAAACCTTATGTTTCAACAGGCACTTGACCGGGACCAAAGGCCCTTCGATCGCCTCGAACACGTCCCGCAGACTGACCCGCGCCGACGGTCGGGCAAGGGTATACCCGCCTTTGGGTCCCCGGGTGGTCCGGACCAGCCCGGCCCGCGTCAGGCGTTGGAGGACTTTCACCAGGTGCGCCTCCGAGACCTGCAGTTCCGCGGCCATCTCGCCGGCGGTACAGGCACAACCGTCCCAGCCCGCCAGATAAACACCGGCATGCAGGGCCATCGCTCCGGCATCTGAGATTTTTATCAAGGACGCCATACCATCCATCCCTTCTTTATGTATTAATCTGATACCTGTATACCAGATATTGCCCGGCCGTCAAGCATTATTTTCAGAAAATCTTTTTTCTTCCAGGGATCGTCCGGCCCGGGACTTAACCCGCGGGGCGCGCGCCTCGGAAGCGTCAAAACATTTATCGAGGGTTTCAGGCAAATACGACGTTACACTTATTAGAACCGTGATATTAGAGGAGCACATGAAATGTTCGGTGTCAAATTTAGAAGCAAGCATAATATTGCGCATCCCGATGATGCGCGTCTGAAAGCGGTACTGCCACACTGGCATGGTCTTGAGCCGCGTTCCAATTTCGAGTCCTGTGTCTGGCGCCGGATACGCGTTGCGGCTGCCGCAGAATCCACCGTGCCCGGTCTCTGGGTGATCCTGCGCGGCTGGCTGAGCGCTGAACCAGCGTGGGTGCCTGCAATGGCCGCAATCACAGGACTCCTGGTCGGCGTCTCGCTGGCTCTTTCCGTGCCGCAGACGCGCACGGGTCCATCCTCCACCGCGCCCTTGCTTAATGCCCAGACATTGACGGGCGCATATCTCACGATGGTGTCAGGAGGAGCCCGATGAAAAAAAGATGGCTCATCCCTGTGCTGGTTGCCGTTATTATCGGCGCCATGGCCTATGGTCTTACGCGTTGGGCGGCCTGTAGTCAGTGCCAACCCTCGCCGGGCCGCCTGGAAAATGTGTCATTCCTGAAACGGGAACTGGGGCTGACTGAGACCCAGGCCCAAGAAATCCGACAACTCCAAACATCGTTAGGCGTGAAGCTGACTGACTGCGGTGAACGGCATTGCGCGGCCCGTGTGCGTCTGGGCAAGGCGCTCAGCAGTGAAACGAATAGTGCCGCGCAGGCACAGGCGCTTGTCGCGGAGATGTGCCGCGCCTACGAGGAAAGCGAACTGGCCACGCTGGACCACATTCAGCGGGTTCGCGAGTTGCTGAACCCGGAACAAAAGAGACGTTTCGACGAGCTGATCACGGAGTGCGTTTGCGCGTCGTGTGCCATGTGTGGCGGACGCGTTGAGGCGGCCCAAAAAGTCCGGATTGCCGATTGAGGTGCGGGAACCGCGCCTCGGAAGCGTCAAAACTTTTTTTCGAGGGTTTCAGGTAAACATAACGTTATATATAAATGAACGCAAATACGACAAATCCCGCAAATTGGTATTCCAGATCGTCTCTTTGTATGACGGTCCTTTGTCTGTTCCTTCTCGTTTGTCCAGGTTTTGCAGATAACCGGGCTGCTTGGCAACAGCCGAGCAGGGTCATCGCAGATCTTGGCATTGCGCGTGGCGGCAGTGTGGCAGATATCGGTTGCGGTGAAGGCTATTTTACCTTGCGCCTGGCGAAAGCTGTGAACGAGAGTGGCCGGGTTTTCGCCGTGGACATTGTCGCGGGATCGCTCGACGTGCTTAAGAAAGCCGCCGCACAGCAACACCTCACTAATCTCGTGGTGATTCTTTCAGATCCGACCGATACGAAACTACAGCCGGAGAGTGTGTCTATCGTCTTTATTTGCAATGTGTTGCACATGGTGCCGCCGGCGCAACGGCTGCCGTTGCTCAAGAACATTGTGCAGGCGCTCACGCCAGGCGGCTTCCTTTATCTGATTGACTGGCGGAAAAGCCGAGATGTTCCCTTTGAGTCTTACGACAGGATTATCCCGCGTGAGGAACTTCTGACGCTTTGTGCGAGAACAGGGCTTCGTTTGGATGCTGAGTTCCAGTATCTGAAATATCAATGGTTCTTCCGTTTCCAAAAACCAGGCCAGGTCTACGCCGAAGCAGATAATGTGGACGAGGAGATCGAAATGCTGGAGAAGGCATTGGGCGAGAATGCCAATGCCGAGCGTCGGGCAGGCATCCTCCGTCAGATTCTGCTGACTCAACTGGGCGCAGATCGCCTGGAAGCGGCCCAAGCCCGCTTCCGCAAGGCGTCCGATACGGACTTGACTTTAGCCGCTGCCGCCTTGGGACCCATTGAGTCCTACCTTCGCGCGAAACAGAGCAATAAAGAACTCGCGAAATGGTGCGCCACGCTGTCGGCGTATGCGTTCAGTGAGGATGCTTCCGCCATGATCGCGAGCGAATACCTTCAAGCGCTGTATCGAATTGGCAATTCAAACGAAGTTCATCGAGTTATGAGCGAGTATGTGGGCCGTTTCTCCCCGGCAATCTCGAGAGATGTTCTGAACTACGTGGTGGGGTTCCTGATGGCTCGGAAGAACTACAAAGATGCCTCGACACTGGTTGATTTTGCCGAGAAGCAGTCTCTTGGCGACCCAGAGTGGATGGGGTTTGCCATGGCGATGCGAACGAGCCTCCTGATCGGTGAGGGCCAGTGGGATGCAGCGGTCGCCCTGTTTCGGAAAACCGCTCAAACGACGCCTGACGCGTACACAACTGCCATGATACGGCGGTTGGGCGAGGCAGGGATTGGCGCTGGCAAGACCGAACTGGTGGACAATCTCTGCAATTTTGTTTTCAAGGAACTAAAAAACAAGTCGACGACCAGAGAAGCTGCTGCGGCTTTCTGGGTGATGTCGGCCAGATCCGCAGGAGAGGCGCCGAAGATGGTCGAGAGGCTATCGACTTTAAAGAGCATGGGGATGGATGGTAATTTTCTGACGTTCCTTACAAGAGCGGTATATCTTGACGTATTGGCGAAAAACGAGCCCGGTTCGTCTGTAGCCCTGCTCACCTTTTGCGAGGCATTGGCGCCCGACGTCACGACGAAGGAAGCCCAGTCGGCGTTAACCTCGATCAT
>JBDRSI010000117.1:0-2514 GCA_043825055.1 Verrucomicrobiota bacterium | reverse complement strand
TCGTTCCTGTATTGTTCTGAAACGCGAGGATTGCTCCGGAGCGGGTGGAAGGCAAGCGGGAATTTCCCTGTACCCGGATTTCCTGTGTAAAGAGCAGCCGGGCGGGATTGCGTCGGCGCCGCGAGAGGCGAGAATCGCCTACCTTCGACCACCCGCCACCTGGAGCCTTCGCCATGGCCCTCGCCGAGCATCGCCCCGCGCCCGTCCGCACCGCAGAGGCGGGGGGCATCGAGGCGGCCTATCTGAGCCTGCTGCGGGACGTCCTTGAGAATGGTGTGAAGACCGACGACCGCACCGGCGTGGGCACGCGGTCCGTGTTCGGCCGTCAGATCCGCTGCGATCTGGCCGACGGCTTCCCGCTGCTGACCACCAAGAAGGTGCATTTCAAATCCGTGGCGGTGGAGCTGCTCTGGTTCGTCAAGGGCATGACCAATGTGCGCTGGCTGCAGGATCGCGGGGTCAGCATCTGGGACGAGTGGGCGGATGCGGACGGCGAGCTGGGGCCGGTCTACGGCAAGCAGTGGCGCCGCTGGACCGCCCCGGACGGGACCGAGATCGACCAGCTCGCCAATCTGGTCGAGCAGATAAAGCTGAGCCCGGCCTCGCGCCGTCACGTCCTGTCGGCCTGGAATCCCGCGGACGTGCCCTCCATGGCCCTGCCGCCGTGCCACACCCTGTTCCAGTTCAACGTCAGCGAAGGCCGGCTGTCGCTGCAGCTCTACCAGCGCAGCGCGGACATGTTCCTGGGCGTGCCGTTCAACATCGCCAGCTACGCGCTGCTGCTGGCCATGGTCGCGCGGGCGACGGGGCTTCAGCCGGGCGAGTTCATCCACACCTTCGGCGACGCCCACGTCTACGAGAACCACATCGAGCAGGTGCACACCCAGCTGGCCCGCGAGGCCCGCCCGCTGCCGCGGCTGGTGCTGAACCCGGACGTCACCGACCTGTTCGCCTTCACCTACGAGGATTTCAAGCTCGAGGGCTACGACCCGCACCCGGCGATCAAGGCGCCGGTGGCGGTATGAGCGCCAAGAAGCCGCGCATCAGCGTCATCGCCGCGCTCGCCAAAAACCGCGTCATCGGCATCGAAAACCGCCTGCCCTGGCGGCTGCCGGAAGACCTCGCGCACTTCAAGGTGCTCACGCTGAATCACCCCATCCTGATGGGGCGCAAGACCTTCGAATCGCTCGGCCGCCCGCTGCCGGGTCGCACCAACATCGTCATCACCCGCAACCCCGACTACTGCAAGGACGGTTGCCTGGTCGCCGGTTCCATCCCCGCAGCGATCGCGTTGTGCAAGGACGCCGACGAAATCTTCTTCATCGGCGGCGCCGACCTCTACGCCCAGGCCATCCCGCTGGCCGATCGGTTGTATTTGACCGAAGTGGACATCGAAGCGCAGGGTGATGCCTGGTTCCCCGACTATGACAAGAATGCGTTCCGGGAAGTCTCGCGCGAGCCGCACACGGGCGAGAAGGGCGATGCGTTGGGGTTTGATTTTGTGGTGTACGAGCGGGGGTAGTGGCGAGTTCGGGGGCGATGTTGGGCTTGGCAGCCCAACCTACGATGCTGTTGTCGTCTTAAAGCATCATTTAGGACACATTACGTTAGACCAATTTACAGCTCTAAAAGGAAATTAACCGTGTCCAAACACTCGATAATCCTAAAGCGCGATGGGTTAAAAGGTTTCTTGTCTAGCCAAAGCATCGGAACCGACGCCCTTAGCGCTCTGTGCTCTATTCCAGGTGTAGAGAATCCAGAAATCGTTAGTGAGTCAAATGAACAAGTCGAGCTTACGTATTCTTGGGCCGGCGATGGCACGTTCTGGAACACCAATGAACACTTGGCTGAGTTTGGTCTTGCCCGCGCTGACATCAAATAGCCAGGGTTGCTGGCTGCAAGGTGGTCAAATTGATGCTGATATTCCCGGCAATGGCAGCCCGCGTAGGTTGGGCTGAATGAAATGAAGCCCAACATCTCCCCCGCATGACATGCGCTACCGGCGAGGCCAGGTCCCAGGCGCCACCTATTTCTTCACCGTGGCGCTGGCGGAACGCAAAAGCGCGTTGCTGATCGAGAAGGTAGATCGGTTGCGTGAAGCCATCCGCGTCGTCAAATTCCGCCACCCCTTCGAGATTGTGGCCATGGTTGTGATGCCGGATCATCTTCATGCGGTCTGGCGGTTGCCGTCGGGGGATACGGACTATCCGAAGCGCTGGTCGCTCATCAAGGCGAACTTCTCGCGTGGCATTCCAAAGGGAGAGTGCGTATGCCCGAGCCGCACTGCGAAACGGGAGCGCGGTATCTGGCAACGCCGCTATTGGGAGCATCTGATACGGGACGAACGGGATTTGCAAACGCATGTTGATTACATCCACCACAATCCGGTCAAGCACGGGTATGTGGCGCAGGCGTCGGCATGGCCGCATTCGAGTATTCACCGTTATCTTCGAATGGGGTGGCTGAAGGAGGATTGGGGTATTGGGATCGAGGCAGGCGGGGGGTATGGCGAGT
>JBDRSI010000116.1:0-5185 GCA_043825055.1 Verrucomicrobiota bacterium | reverse complement strand
CGAGAGCCCTTTCTATTACAGTTGCGTCTGAAATAATAGTTCCCCTAAACAAGCTTAAGTTCTCTCTGATTATTTTTTTATCCATATTTTTTAGGCTTCCCATTCATAATTATTTCTTCAATTCGAGCGATCAACCGGTGGGCGATATACTATTGTTCTCTCGGCCAGCCGCCCGCAGGCAGGCCTGTGTGTCGGCCAGCGTCACGCCCTGAGTGCAACTGCACGCTGTTACCCCTTGATCGTGGGCCACGAACGCGGCTGGCCTTCACTTTGAAAACCCGAGGTTTTGTTTGATTTGGCGACGGATGGACTGGCAAGCGGACACGGCGGTCTTGGCCATTTCACGGGTGGCGGATTCGCCTGGATAACGGAATGTGATCGCAAAACTGGCGAGGTCGTTCAGCTTGGGGCGAAATGCTTCCCAGAGTGGTTCCCGCGGCAGGATCAAGTCGAGCAACGCTTCAAGGTCGTGGGTCTTGGGAAAGGAGATATCGGCCTCGACGAGACGGGCCTTGAGATATTTCTCCGCGCATTGCTGGGCGTGGAAACAGGCCGCGTCAAAATTCGGTCGCCGCCGCGCGCGCAGTTCGCGGCCCGCCGTGGCAAGGTCCGCCTCCGCTTTGTCAACCCATTCCCGCGTGCTGGGCTTCATAGAGTGATTTACCCTGTTGGATGATTTCCTTGATGAAAAAGTCGCCCATGGCCAGACGCTGCCGGATGGTTCTTGGATTGCGGACAAGCAGGTCCATGGGGAACCCGGCGCGGATTTTTTGCCTGATCTTGGCGGACTGGATGGCAGCGTGCCCTGCATGCGGAACGATGACCAGCAGGTCCACATCGGAATCTTCTGTGGGACGGCCATAGGCATAAGAACCGAACAGGATGACACGCTGGGGGTGGAATTGCCTCACCACCTGCTCAACAAAGACTTTGATAGCTTTTCGACTTACCATGAAAGAAGCATGCCGGAATCGCGATGGGAAGTCAAGATCAGTCAAGATCAGGATAAAGCGCTCTCCGGGGGGGTCGGACAGAATGGCTACATGCTCGATTATGCCTATCCTCGCACGTCCCTACGGAACAAGGACCGATTTTATTTCTGCACCGCTACCCAGCCGTCCCTCCCCGGCACGTCCCCCTTCGCGATGCGACCCGGAGGAATGGCCGAAGCGGCGGGCAACAGGGCGCCTAACGGCATGAACTCGTGGCCCAGCGAACGCGCCTTCTGCACAAACCGTTCGAACAAGTCCCGGCAGACGATGCCTTCAACTTCGGCATGGATCGTGAATACATTAAGCCGTCCGGACTGGATGAGCGACAGGATGTAATCATTATAGGTTGAGAGCGTAACACCCGGCTGGCCAATAACTTCATCGAAGGTCGGCAGGGTGACCGGCACTTGGAGCTGGTTCAACGTAACGCTTGCGACCATCGGGCGAAAGATCGTCTGCCCGCGGCAATCGCTGTTGAAGGCAAAAGGGAAGCGCTCTTTTTCACGCAAGGCCGCTTCCGTACAACGCCAGCCGGGCGCCGCCGAACAGATCGGCGGCGCGCCGACGATCGTGGTCATAAGGTCAACCCCGCGGGCCAAGCTGGCGCGGATGGCCTCCGGAGGCATGTGCTCGATGTGCGCCTGCCAGGTGTAGTGGTCCCAGGCGTGAAATCCCATTTCATGGCCGGCGCCGGCGGCCAGGCGCAGGCAATCGCCAAGGTGCTTGCCGATGATCGTTCCCGGCCAGCACGTGCCCCGCAGAAGTATGTCCCAGCCGTAAAGCCCCGCGGCATGACTGCGCAACATCTTCACCAGGAAGCGCGGGCGCGCCAGCCGCCAGAGGTGGCGCCCCATGTTGTCGGGTCCCACCGAAAAGAAAAACGTGGCGCGGATGCCGTGGGAGTCCAGCAAACGGCATAAGGCCGGCACGCCGTCGCGCGTGCCGCGGAACGTGTCCACATCAATGCGCAACCCTATTTTCATGCCTCGTCTTCAATGCCGAATTCACCGGATGCGACGGCTTCCTGCAGGAAGAAATCCAGGGTTTCATCCACCGACTGTTCGAGCGGGATCGTCGGCGTCCAGCCAAGCAGTTTTTGAGCCTTGCAAATGCTGGGCCGCCGATGCGCCACGTCCTGGTAGCCGGCGCCGTAATAACGCCCGCTTTCCATTTCCTGGATACCGGCAAACGGCGGGAACTTGTTCCGCAGGGGATGCTGTTCAAATTTACGGATCAGGATTTCGGCCAGTTCCTTGATGCTGACCTCGTTGACCGGATTGCCGATGTTGAAAATCTGACCGTCGCATTTTCCATCCTGGTTTTCGATGATCCGGAACAGGCCTTCGATGCCATCCTTGACGTCCGTGAAACACCGTTTCTGCTCGCCGCCGTCAATCAGCCGGATGGGACTGCCTTCGACCAGGTTGAGAATCAACTGGGTAATGGCGCGCGAACTGCCGATGCGCGCCGAGGTCAGGCTGTCCAAGCGCGGCCCGATCCAGTTGAACGGCCGGAACAGGGTAAAACGCAGTTTCTCGTGCCGGCCGTAGGCCCAGATGACGCGGTCCAAGAGCTGTTTGGAGCAGGAATAAATCCAGCGCTCCATGCGGATGGGCCCCACGATCAGGCGCGAATTGTCCTCGTCGAATTCCTGATCGTCGCACATGCCATACACTTCCGAGGTCGAGGGGAACACGATGCGTCGGCCATATTTGACGCAATAGCGCACGACGCGCAGGTTTTCCTCAAAGTCCAGGTTGAACACCCGCAGGGGATTACGCGTGTATTCGATCGGCGTGGCGATGGCCACCAGCGGCAGGATGACGTCGCACTTGCGCACGTGGTACTCGATCCACTCGCGGGAAATGGAAATATCGCCTTCGTCGTAATAAAAATCGGGCCGCTTGAGAAGCCGTCCAATCTTGTCCGAGTGCAGGTCCATGCCATGCACCACATAGCGGCCGCTATCCAGGAGCCGCTCGCTGAGGGCGTTACCGATGAACCCGTTCACGCCCAGGATCAGCACCGCGGTTTTACGCCTGGCTTTGACCTGCCGCCGCGCACCCAGGCGCGTCCCCTGCGCCAGGCCCAGAACAGTGGCAGCCTGGGCGCCCGCCATGACAATGTCCTTGTCCGGCTGAGCCAGCTCCACCTGCACGACACCTTGGCCGCACGCCACACTCAACGGATCGGTTGTCAGCACCATGCCGGGATTTTCGTTCGCCTTCGCTTTTTTCCCGCCTTGGCTGATCCGCCTGCCGGCGGATGCCGTGGCCGACCATACCAGCAGTTTGCGGTCGCCGGCCCAGGTGAACGCACCCGGATAGGGATGCGTCAAGGCGCGGACCAGGTTGCAGATGTCCGCCGCGCTTTTGTTCCAGTCAATGTCGCCATCCTCCGGGCAACGCCCGCCGAAATAGGTGGCCTTGGCATGGTCCTGCGGCGTGCGCGGCGCTTTCCCCGCGCGGATGCGCGGAAGGGTCTCGTCCAGGAGGCGCGTGGCGGCCGTGGTCATTTTGCCGAAGAGCGTCAGGGCCGTATCGTCCTTGTCAATCGGCACCCTGGCCTGGGCCACGATATCGCCATCATCCGGGTGCGGGGTCATGTAATGCAGGGTCACGCCGGTTTCTTTTTCGCCCCTAATCAGCACCCAGTTCGCCGGACAGCGCCCGCGGTATTTTGGCAGGAGCGACCCGTGCAGGTTAATACAACCCCGGGGCGGAATGTCCAGGATCACCGGCTTCACCATCTGGCGGTAATAAAACGAGAAAATGATGTCCGGCCTCAGCGCCCGGATTTTTTCCGCCCAGATCGGATGGTTGATGTCTTCCGGCGCATAGATCGGGATACCGCGCGCGGCCGCGCGCTCCGCCACGGACTGAAACCAGACAACCTCGCGGGGATTATCCTTGTGCGTGAAGACCGCCTGCACGTCAAACCCGTTACGCAGAAGCGCCTCGAGACCGACACAGCCGATATCATGATAGGCTAAAACAATTGTTTTCATTATGGCTCCATTCTGGATTGACTTCACAAACCGCGATTGACGATTACCTTAACCTTTCGACGCGCCCTTCGACTATGCTCAGGGCTTGCTCAAGGTTAACCCTGCCTTCGTCCCGAGCTCAGGCCGAGGGGAGCGGAGGCCTGTCTTCAGGCCGTAGTCGAAGCCCGTAGGGTAATCCATTCATGTTTTTACATGAATGGGTTAGGTTAAGCAAGCCGGCGGGAAAAAGCAAAAGTTATTTTTGGGTGTCTTCCCGGCGGTCTGCAGAACAGATCTGGTCAAGCTGAGCGCGTAGCGCGATAGCCCGAACCCGCTTGATACTCCCCTCATATCTGGTCTGGCCTGAGCCTTGACTTCCAAGAATCGGGATGTTTGTGGAGGTTCTGAACGGCTACAATCAAGATGGTGTTGCTCCTGATTTGACAGATCAGGCCATACGGGAATCTGTTTGTCCGGCAGCGTCGGGTGCGTTTGGAAAGAGGAGCCCATGCTTCCGGATATTGAACAATCCGTCCCATCGCCCTCTTGACTTCCGCTGCGAATTCATAACCGAGTCCTTCGCTCTGAAGGTTGTAGAAGGCAATTGCCTCAACAAATTCGGAATCAGCAGGATCGAGCAAGTCGATTGTCATAACTTCTGCCTGTCGATTCGCTCGAACACGCGGCTTGCAGGAATTGCCTTGAGCTCGCCATGGTCATACGCATCAATGCGATTTTCCGCCTCTTGGGCCCAGAGCGCGTCGATTTTGTCGTGTACAGGGAAATCAAAGCTCGAAAGGATTTGTTCCACCAGTTCAGCCCGTTCCACCGGTGGCAAACGGACAGCTTTTTCCAAAACTTCTTGTGTCTGCACCGTCATAAATACCTCGCATTCTTACCATAAAAATAGCAGGTTGCCGTAAAATAGCAAGTTCTGGATGCCAGTCGTTTTAGCGAACGAGACTGTCGAAAAACGTATTTTTAGGAGGTAGAATCTCCTGCCGACCCCGACTTGTGACTATGAAATCATTCTGACGGCTGAAAAGGCGATCCGATACTTGTCGAAGTCTTGTAGCACCGCTTGTTCGTGCCGTTTATCGCATTTTTCGCTTCTATCTCGCTTCATTCTGCTCCATTAAGCAACCTTTGTAAAACTTGGTCCGAAATGCAGGATCTTTTCCATGTTGTGAACCATGCAGTAGAGCCT
>JBDRSI010000115.1:0-11308 GCA_043825055.1 Verrucomicrobiota bacterium | reverse complement strand
CGTCAGTGCTGATAGTGTTGATGAACTGTCCGACCTTGCCCAAACAGCTAGAGATAAGGGGGTTACGGATATTGTGCTTGCCTTTGACGGCAAAAATACGGCCAAGGCCATTCGTGACATCACTATCGCGCGAAGATCCGCCCTGAAAAAGAATTTTAGAACGCTCGGGTTTCCGGCGATGGTTGACGTGTCGCATGAAAATTACCTTAGGGAAACTGCTTTTGCCTGCACATTTGTCGCCAAATATGCCGGCATCATCATCATCAGCGGCGTCGACGGTTCTGAACTTATGCCGATCCTGACTACCGTTCAGAATATTTACACCGACCCCCAGGTCCCCAATACGGTTGAAGCCAAACTTTACGAAATCGGCAGCGTGAACGCAAATTCGCCGGTAATGTTCACCACGAACTTTTCGCTGACGTATTTCTGCGTCGAATCCGAGGTCGAGCGCAGTAAAATTCCGGCATATATTTCCGTTGTTGATACGGAAGGGCTTGGCGTGCTGAACTCGTATGCCGGGGACAAGATTTCGCCGGCCATAGTCGTTAAAACCCTTCAGGAACAGAAAATCGCCGAGAAAGTAAAGCACCGAAAGCTTATTATTCCCGGTTTGCTTCCATCATTCCGGGCTGAAATTGAAGAAAGTTCCGAGTGGAAGCAAGTGCTGATCGGGCCTGAAAACGCAAGCGGAATACCGGTGTTCCTTTCAAAAAACTGGAAATAGTCGTAAAAATGTCATCCTGCAGCATAGTTTTTTTGCCGCTCAATAAGAAAGTAAAGGTTGAAAGCGGGATTACTTTGCTTGAAGCTGCCGGCCACGCCGGAATAATCATTAACAGTGTCTGCGGTGGAGACGGCATATGCGGCCGTTGCAAGATGATCGTTAAGCGCGGGAAAGTCGGCAGTATGACTTCGGCGCTTCTCACCCGCGAGGAGATACGGAACGGCGTCGTTCTGGCCTGTACCGCTTACGTTGAGAGCGACGTTGTCGTTGAAATTCCCGAGGAGACGCTGGCCGAGGAGAAAATTGTTGTTGACCAGGATGCGCAGCGTTTCCGTGCGCTCCGTTCCGGAATTACGCAGCGGCAATTCGCCAAATCGCCGCTTGTGTTTAAAATCTTTCTTAAACTCGAACCGCCGACTCTTGAAAACAATCTCGCCGATTCCCAGAGAATTCAACGGATGATCGAAAAACGCGCCGGAATATGCGCCATGCAGACCGGCCTGAAAATCCTCCAGCAATTACCGGCTGTTCTGCGGAAAAACGATTTCGCGGTAACGGCTATTATCGGCCGGAGACGGGATGTTGCGGAATTGATCGATATTGAAGGAGGTGACACCGCCGCCAGGAACTATGCCGCCGTGGTGGATGTGGGCACAACCACCGTTGTTGTTCATCTAATTGACGTCGTTAAAATGACGACAATTGACGCCCAGGCCTGTTTCAATTCCCAGGTTGTTTACGGGCGTGAAGTCACCGCCCGCATAATTGCGAGCGAAAAAAAAGGCGCCGCCATTCTTCAGGAAAAAATTATTGCGGACATCAACCAGTTGATCTCGGCGCTTGTGTTAAGAAATGCAACCAGCTTGAAAGATATTACGTTTGTTATCTGCGCCGGCAATGCAGTCATGACCCATTTCCTTCTCGGCCTGCCGGCCGACAACATAAGAAGAAATCCGTACATTGCCGCCAGTATTGAACCGTCGCCTTTCCGCGCGGCGGAGGTGGGCATAAAAATAAATCCGAGAGGTCTCCTTTTTTCTGTTCCGGGGATCGGCAGTTGGGTCGGCGGAGATATTACCGCTGGAATTCTCGCCAGCGGTCTTTACGAGCGGGATGAAACGGCAATGTTGATTGATGTCGGGACAAACGGGGAGATTGTATTGGGCAACCGGGAGTGGATGATTGCGTGCTCGGCTTCAACCGGACCGACGCTGGAGGGCGCCGGTGTAAAATGCGGCATGATCGCAGAAAAGGGCGCCATCGAAAAAATTTATCTCGAGGAAGGGCGTCTCCGTTATCGAACGATAGGTAACGTTCCGCCGCGCGGAATTTGCGGCTCGGGAATCATTGATCTGATTGCGGTCCTTCTCGTCAAAGGCGTGATTGACCGTGCCGGGAAGTTTGTCCCGGGCAGTGATCCTGGTCTGAAGCGGGTTGGCGGAACATGGCGATTCATGATAACGGGAACAGGCAAAGATCGCGAGGGTAGGGAGGTCTATATTACGCAGGATGATATTGACAATGTGATCACGGCCAAAGCCGCGGTCTTTGCGGCGGCAAAAATCATGCTTGATCGTTTGAATCTTAAAATATCGGACGTCAAGAAACTCTTTCTTGCGGGTGGTTTTGGAAGTTACATTGACCGGCGTAATGCAATCCGGATCGGACTACTGCCTGACATGCCGGTATCAAGCATTCAGTATGTCGGCAACACTTCAATTTGGGGCGCAAAGATTGCGGCATTTTCATGCGAGGCGTATAATTTAATGCGTGAAATAAGGCAAAAAACAACATATTACGATCTTATGGGCAGCCCGGATTATGTTGAACAATTCAAACAGGCGATGTTCCTTCCGCATACGAATATTGAGCTGTTCCCGTCGTTTTCAGAGACGCAGATCGGAGATACATAAGTCAATTGCAAAAGTTAAAATCAAAAAATATTTCGCCGTCTGCTTCGCGCGGCTGTCATTCCCGCGGAAGCGGAAATCCAGAAAATTCAAAACTTGATTCCCATTTTCGTGGGAATGACAGAAAAGAACAGGCGAGAGGCAGTTTGGAAATTAATTAATTCATAGGGAATTTTCAAATGGCAAAAACAATCGCGGTAACGGGAAAGGGCGGAACCGGCAAGACAGTTATGGCGGCCCTGATTGTAAAGTGGCTTAAAGAAAATGCTTCCGGTCCCATTCTCGCCCTGGATGCCGACCCCGACGCGAATCTGGGCACGGTTCTGGGAATTTGCGCTGAAAAAACCATCGGCGACCTGCGCGAGGACACTCTCAAGGAAATAAAGAATTTGCCGGCGGGAATGTCAAAAAGCGCTTACATTCAGGCCGGCCTGCATCAGGTTGTCGTTGAAAATGAGAAAGTCGATTTGATAACAATGGGCCGACCGGAGGGGCCGGGATGTTATTGTTACCTCAATAATTTGCTGCGGGAGTTTGCGGACAAGCTGCAGGCTTCCTATGAGTGGGTCGTCATGGATAACGAAGCCGGCCTTGAACATTTAAGCCGGAGAACGGCTTCCAAGATTCAGAGCCTTCTTGTGGTGGTAAACGAAAATCCGCTTTCTATTGATTGTGCCGAAAGAATTGGTAAACTTGTCAAAGAATTGAAAAATGAAATCGGGCGCATGTATGTGGTGGCAAATTCAGTAAATGAAAGCCAGTCGAGACAATTAAAGGGAAAAATTGATCGTTTGCGGATGAAATATCTGGACTTTATACCTTATGATCAGAATATCGAGGAGCTCGTTTTTAAAAGAAAGTCTCTTTTTGATCTTGTCAACAGCAAAGCTTTTTCAAAAATCGATAAAATAATGAGACAGATGGTAGCAAAACAATAATGGAAAAATAATATGGCAATACCTGACATCAAGGAAAACTGGATCAACCGCATAAATACGGTAACCATAGGCGCAACCCGGGAGAACGGAGGGACGCGGGCAAAAACAGTAACGGTTGGCGGTGAGACAACGCTCCCTTCCCTCATCTTTGAGGGCGAAATTCCCAATCGTCCGGTCATCGCGGGTTTGGTGGTGGATACAGTCCCGGAAGACTGGCCGGATGTATTGAAAAAAGCCATCGGTCAGGAAATCAATTCGCCGGCTGAATGGGCGCAGAAGTGCGTTCAAAACTTCAAGGTTGACCTTATCTGCCTGAAACTGCTGGGGGCGGACCCGGCCGGAAAAAACCGTTCGCCGGCCGAGGCGGCAAAAACCGTTAAATCAATTCTGGAGGCCGTTGATGTCCCGCTGATCATCTGGGGATGCGGGGATGAAAATAAAGACAATGAAGTGCTCTCGGAGTGTTCCCAGGCGGCGCGGGGCGAAAATTGCCTGATCGGTTCTACTACGGACCGCAATTACCGTACCATGGCCGCGATCGGCAAGGCGGATAAACATAAGCTCATTGCGGAAGCGCCCGTGGACATAAATATCGCCAAACAGGTGAATATTCTTCTCCAGGATGCCGGTTTTGACTTGAATGATATCGTCATGTGCCAGGTTACGGCGGCGCTCGGTTACGGGTTTGATTACGTTTATACAATATTCGAGCGCGTAAGAATAGCGGGGTTGAAAGGCGATAAAATGATGGCGCTTCCCCAGATAGCCAATGTCGGCTGGGAGACCTGGAAGGTCAAGGAAGCGCTGGCTGATGAAGATATTCTTCCACGCTGGGGCAAGCTTGAAAAACGCGGCCCGGCGTGGGAGACGGCAACCGCCGCCGGATACCTTCAGGCGGGCGCGGACATACTGACGCTTGCGCATCCCGATTCAATCTCTATTATAAAGGAATTGATTGATGAAATTATGCGGAAATAATCCTTAGCGCGGCGGAGCCGCAACGTAATGCGCTTCGAATGACTGTCATTCCCGATCTAATCGGGAATCCAGATTCAGATAAAACTGGATTCCCGCTTTCGCGGGAATGACATGTTGGGGAAGCAATATAAATCTATGCCAAAATTTCAGAGTGGTAACGTTAGTAGCACAAATCAAGGAGGTCAAAATGATTATAGTCGGCGAACGAATTAATACGGGATTTAAAGACATCAAGCAGGCGGTGCTCGACAAGGATCCGAAACCGTTGCAGGAATGGGCAAGAAAGCAGGCCGATGCCGGGGCAACTTATATTGATGTCAATCTCGGCGCGGTATCAGCGAAAGCGGCCGACATGTGCTGGATGATTGAAACCGTGCAGTCGGTTGTTGATACGCCGATTTCAATCGATACAAACAAACCCGCCATACTGGCGGAGGCAATCAAGGCATGCAAAAGGCCGCCGCTTATAAATTCGACAACCGCCGCCGATTCCAAGCTGGATCAGTTCCTGCCCATTGTCCTGGAGCACAACGCTTCAATTATTGGGCTGGCGATCGATGACACGGGCACGCCCAAAAGCGCGGACAAACGTGTTGAACTGGCGGCGACCCTTTTTGCCAAGGCGACGGAAGCAGGCATTCCGCCGGAGCGTATCTTTCTGGATCCGATTGTCATGCCGCTGAAGTTCATGCAGGAACAGGCGAAAGAAATTCTTAATGCGGCCAAGCAGTTTACGCTTTTATCAGATCCGCCGCCGCATATCATCTGCGGCCTCTCGAATATATCCAATGGCACAACGCATAAAAAGCTGATCAACCGTACATTCCTCGTAATGGCGATTGCGAATGGCCTTGATGCCGTAATTTGCGACGTGCTTGATTCGGACCTCGTAAATGCCGCTAAAACTGCGGAGCTTATAATGAACAGGGAAATATACGCGGATTCATACGTCCGGGAATAAGCCATTTATGCCGCCCGATGAAAATAGTAATCCTCCGAAGCAAAAAGTGCGCAAGCCACTCCTTTGGCCATGCCAATGGCTTGGTAAACCATGCGATGCGCTTGGCAAGCGTGGCAAGCCGAAAGGCGGGCGAGTATCATCAGTCTTTTGACACGTTTTATGCCGATAGAGTAATTGGGAACCTTTCCAACCGGCGCGATTTCTGCACAGCGTGCGAAGCCGACTGTATTCATTGCCGCGAGAAATATGATTGGCGTTTTTCTGAAAATATTGCGGCAATTATTGATTTTCCGTCCGTTCTGCCTTTTGTCCTCGAAAAGCCGGAAACATATGTTCCCGCCAATATGCCCGCGCATGACGTTCTCCTTTTAATTCATATCCACGAACAGATCCTGCTGGAAATTCTGGCCAGCTGCGGTCAATGGGGAACGAAAGGAGTTGTGGTTCCGCTTGAGGCGCCCGGCTGGGTCAGCGGTTCGGCCATCAGGCGGGCTTTAGAAATATGCGCCAGGAACAATATTGAGATTTCATTTCCAAAACCATTTTGTAGTTTCAATCCGCCGCGCGGCGGATTACTGGCCGCATTCAGGAAATTTTTCCGCATTGGGTTCCCGGATGTTGATCTTACGGTTGAAAACGGCATAATTATCAATGCCAGGGTTAACGTATCAGCCGCCTGTGGCGCCACGTATTATGTCGCCCGCTGGCTTGTCGGGCGCGCTGTTTGCGAGGACTTGAAAACCGAGGTGATTTCCAGACGATGGCACAGTTATCCCTGCACGGCCAGCATGGAATGGGACGATGAACTTGGCAACACGCCGTTGCACGTGGCGGGGCAGGCTCATTATGAAATATTGTCAGCAGCGCATGTCAAGACCATCAAATGTGTGCCTCCGATTATTACACTGCTTGGGAAAGTTCTTCCCAGACATGCGCCTGTTTCCGATAATATCAGAAACATAGAGAACGCAAAAAAAAATATCATGGCTGAATTGGAAATTCATCCTCAAATAAGCCTTGAACAAATCAAGCAAAAAGAACATACATCACCTGCTTCAATTCACTCGGCAATTCTCCTTCTGAAAAAGGAGAGGAAAATCAAGACAAGGGGAATGATAATAATGAAATCATAACGTCCGTTGCGTTGGAGAGTGAAAAACACATGAAAAATGGAATCGAACGCAGACTTTTTATTGCCGCAACAAGTCAAAACGACGGCAAAACAACATGCAGCCTCGGTTTTGTGGGAGGATTTGCGCACCTGGCTCAATCGGTGGGTTTTATCAAACCTGTGGGGCAGCGTTATCTGACAATAGATGGACAACGGGTTGATGAGGATTCGGTCCTGCTTCAAAGGGTTTGGGGGCTTCGTTGCCCTCTTAAGGACATGAGCCCAGTTGCCATCGAGCGGAATTTCACTCGCCAGTATCTTGATAATCCTGCCGGTGTTTATCCGAAGCTGGAAAAAGCAATCCGCAGGTCTTTCGAAATTGCGGCGGAAGATAACGATCTTGTAATAATTGAAGGCACCGGCCATGCCGGCGTAGGTTCGGTCTTTGACCTGAGCAACGCAAAAGTCGCCCGGATGCTTAACGCCAAGGTCATAATAGTGAGTCGCGGAGGAATCGGCGGACCGGTTGACCAGATTGCGATTAATCAGACTCTGTTTGAGAAAGAGGGTGTGCCGGTTATCGGTGTTGTCGCAAATAAAGTGGCGCCTGACAAACTTGAGCAGACGCGCGATTATCTTGCCAAAGCTCTCCAGCGGCGAGGGTTGGAATTGCTGGGAGCAATTCCATATACGTCTCGACTGACATGGCCTACCGTTAAACACATTGTTGAATCCCTGGATGCCGATGTGCTTAACGGTAAAGAATGTTTAACAAATGAGGTTGCTGGAATTGTTATCGGCGCCATGACGCCGCATAACGCTTTGACGTTTCTCACGGATAGGTCATTATTGATTGTGCCGGGGGATAGGGACGACATCGTGTTTGCGGCCGTTACGATGGAATTGTTGCGCGAGGATTTAAAAATCTCAGGAATAGTTTTAACCGGCGATTTACGGCTTGCTCCTCAAACTCTTGATCTCGTATGCAGGACACATATACCTCTCCTTACTGTTAAGACTCCTACTTATGATACTGCGTCCAGAATTAATGATATAACGGTCAAAATCATGGAGACGGATACGGATAAAATACAATTGGTAACCGCGCTTGTAAAAAAGTACGTGGATGTGGACAAGCTATGGTCATTCTTGTGATGTGATAACAGGTAATTAGTCCATTAGCATCCCACAGGATGCTCAGGCCGTAGGCTACCCGCCTGCATCGCTGAGCGAAGCACTGCCGGCCCGCAGTCGCTACGCGACAGCGTTGCGGGCGGGCAGGCAGGCTGGTGGAATTAAGATTGGTTCAATCGTGATCGCCGCGCGTGTCGGGCAATGGCAACCAGCAGACAGAGCATTACCGCCAGTCCAATGGAATCGGCGGGAGAGGCGGTGCTGATGTAAAACATGGAACGCGCCAAATGCGCCAAAATACCGCTCAAAGTGCCAATGACGGCGCTTAAAAGCATCAAGGGCAAGACCTTGTGTAATCCCTCGGCCATGGCCAGGGTCAGGCCCATGCCGGCGGTGATTAGTCCGCACCAGAAAGCAAGCCCCATGGCGGCCACGGCCATTGGCAAGTAAATGAAGGACGCCATGGCCATGCCTCCCAGAAAGCCGCCCAGCCAGCCGTAAAAGCCCCAGCGCGCGCTTCGGCGAATATTATCAACCCCGTATTCGACCATCAGCAGGGAGCCCAGCAGAATCAGCAAGCCTGAAAACAGGACGGGGATATAAACGGGCGACTTCCAAGTGCAGGGGATATAAAACAGGGTGTCAATCGTCATCAGGCTTGCAGGAAAGTTCAGCCAGATCTTCAAGCCGAGGTAATAGACGATGTCCCATATTCCGAAACAGAGTAAAAATGCTCCCGTGCGCTGAACGGTATTTTTTCCCGAGGCGATGGCAAAACCGGCGAGCATTATAATCGTAGCCGCTTCGCGGCTGATTTCAATGGATTGCCAATCCGGGCGGCGTGTCAAAATGGTGCGCAAATAGACCACTACGACTGCTTCCAGGTAACCAAAAGCCGCCGCAAAAATTGCGCTGTTGAGAATCAAGTGGTATTTTTTCATGACCGATGGAATAATAGAAAAAAAACTCGTAATATGTAAAGGATCAACACGGCGCGTCTCATTATCTTTGGCATCCAGCCCGAGACGTTGGCATCGGGCGAAACGGTGTCGCCGGTCTTGCAAGCGCGTTTGCCGGAGTATCTCGGTGTGATAGGCAAGGAATTAAAAACCATTTTAACGCAAAGACGCTAACCTGAATATTTCGCGCTTCACGTGAAATATTCAGGTTAAAAATTGTCAGTCATTCGGCGTCCGTCATCCTGCCGCAGGCGGGACAAGTCCGGCGCTTGCCGAGCTTTCAACACGGTCTGGTGTCCCTCTTCTGCTTGCCCTTACCCCTTGGCCTCACGAAGCGGCGCGGCATTCAGTTTTGTGCGCATCCGGATCATTCCGGAGGACGCTGGCGCAAGCGCAGGAAATAGGCGATACCCAGTGCGGTCAGCGCCAGGACTGCGATTAGCAAGCCGATCTTTGCCGTTATGCGGCCGGCCGAACAGCTTTCAGCCGGCGGGACCGCCGGAGGCGGCGGATTGGTTATCGGTGGCGCGATTGCCGGTTTCTTAGGCATCAGCATAAAACCCTTGGCGAGCAACTCGGCCGTTTTGGTGTCCCGGAGCTTACCGCTGACACTGCCCATAACTACGGCGATGACGCGGTTGTCGCCCCGGCGGGCGGTGGCGACGATGGAATAGCCGGCTGCGGTAAAGTAACCGGTTTTCATTCCATCACAACCCGTGACCCGGCCCAGAAGATGATTGTGTGTCCGCATGATAAACGTATTATTGCGAAACCCGCGTTTGCGTGTTGAAGTGTAGCGCAGGGTGTCGGGATAGTTTAAAAGCTCCCGCGCCAGGCGCGCCAGGTCGCGGGGGGTGGTGACATCCGGTTTCTGGCCGGGTCCTGGCGGCAGACCATGGATTGAATGGAATTCCGTGGATTTCATGCCCAGCGCGTGCGCGCGCTGGTTCATGAGCTCCACAAATCCGTCCTTGCTGCCTGCCACGTGAATGGCCAAGGCCGTGGCGGCATCGTTGGCCGATTGCACTATGAGGGCATACAGCAGTTCGTCAATGGTGAACGTCTCGTTTTCCTTGAGATACACCTGGGAGCCGCCGATCCTGGACGCTTCCGCCGTGATCAGCACCTTGTCCTGGAGGGTTATATTGCCTGCCTGGACCTTGTTGAGGATGATCAATAGATTCATCAGTTTCAGCACGCTGGCGGGATAAGCCTTTGCGTCGGGATTGTCGGCCGCCAGGATCTGGCCGCTGTCGGCGTCAATCACCATGGCGCTCACATAGGGATCGCGGGCGATGGTATGGCCCTTCTTGATGCGCGCGAGGGTGGGCGTGCCGGAGGCCAACACCAGGGCGATCACGATCCCGCGTGCCAGATTGCATCGAAATTTCGATTTCATGCCAAAGTGTCCTTTGTTATAGTGCCTCTGCAAACATAGTTTAAAGTGAGGATGCGCTGCTTGTCGGCCAACAGACAACGCAGATAGTTTCCATGAATACAGGTTGGAGTCAAGCGCAAAGTGAAGGTGGCGACGGTCGCGGCGCGTAGCGCCCCTCCCACAAGACAAGAATAAATTTGTCTTACAACCGGAGCTATGTTTTTTCAGAAAAATAACTTAACCAACCAAGCCTGTTTTGGGTTGTTTTTCAATCATAAATCAAAAATCATAAATCGGAAATACCACATATGCCTATCCACGAATACCAGGTTAATAATCCGTGCCAGGGGTGCGCCGCCTGCCGCCGGCCGTTTGAGCGGTTGGAACGCCTGCAAACGCCGCCCTTGGATAAATGCCCTGCCTGTGGCGCGCCGGTCAGCCGCCTGATCTCGGCGCCAGTGGTTGGCGGGTCAAAAAGTTCGTTAGATCGCCGTGCCAGCCAGGCCGGTTTCCATAAGTTGAAACGACTGGGTAAGGGTGAGTATGAGAAGCAATACTGAAGAAGAACGAAGAACCAAAAACTATGCCTGATTTTAAATATCTATTCGGTCCCGTGCCTTCGCGTCGGTTTGGGCTCTCGCTGGGCGTGGATCTTCTGCCGCGCAAAACCTGCACGCTGGACTGCATTTTCTGCGAGGTGGGACCGACCACGCATCGGACGCTCACCCGCAAGGAATACGTGCCCACGGAGGCGGTGCTGAAGGAACTGGCAGACTGGTTCGCGCTCAACCTTAAGGCGGACTTCATAACCGTGACCGGCTCCGGGGAACCAACGCTCCACACACGGTTTGGCGAAGTGCTGGCCGCCATCCGTGCCCCGGGGCGGGTTCGCTCCCATGGGCGGGTTCGGTCGGCCCTGCTCACCAACAGCACCCTGCTCCACTTACCGGAGGTGCGCTCTTGCGCCGCGCTGGCCGAGGTGGTTAAGGTGTCGCTTTCCGCCTGGGACCAGGCGTCGTTCGAGGCCATTACCCGCCCGCATGCGGATTTGCCGTTCGACCGTTTGGCTGATGGGTTACGGAAGTTCCGGCAGGATTTTTCCGGTGAATTATGGATGGAAGTGTTTATCGTGCCCGGGCTCAACGCATTGCGGAGCCAAGTTGAGGCCATTGCCGCGCTGGCCCGGACGATCCGGCCGGATCGGGTCCAGTT
>JBDRSI010000114.1:0-5386 GCA_043825055.1 Verrucomicrobiota bacterium | reverse complement strand
GTGATCGGACTGACCGAAGAAGACGTAGTGAAACTGCAAAACAGCGTCCATGGGCCCGCGGTCAGTCGGTTGGCGACGCGAGCTCCGATTAGCGGAACCGTTGTCGAAAAGCACGCGGTAACGGGCGAACTTGCCGAACCTGGCAAGGACGTCATGCTGGTGGCCGACCTGACCACGATGTGGGTATGGGCCAATGTTCACGAACGGGATCTGGCGGCGCTGGTCAAGGCACGGGAGGTCGGACCAATTCCGGTGTCGGTTATGGTCAATGCGTATCCCGGAAGAACATTTGCCGGACAGATTGACTACATCGGCGTGACCGTGGACGAGCAGACACGGACGGTCAAAGTGCGTGCCACGGCGGCAAACACGGACCGCGCGCTGCGGCCAGGGATGTTCTGCGAGGTGCGCGCCGCACTCGGCGCAGAGGAGGAAGCGCTGACCGTGCCGCGCGAGGCCTTACTTTCGGACGAAGGCCGGGACTTCGTATTTGCGCATTGGAAGGACGACTATTTCATGCGGCGATTCATCACCAAGGGACGTGACTTCGTCGAGCACATTGAGGTTCGTGACGGACTAAAGCCCGGCGAAAGGATTGTGGCGGAGGGCGCGTTTCTGATGAAATCGGACGTCCTGCGGGGGAAAATGGGCGCGGGATGCGCCGATTAGGAGGGACATACCATGGATCGCATTTTACGGTTCTTACTGCATCAGCGTTCGTTGGTGCTGATCGCCACCGGAGTTCTTCTGGTGGCCGGGGTCATTGCGTGGCGGCTTCTGCCGATTGACGCATTCCCCGACGTGACGAACGTCCAGGTGATGATTCTGACGGAAGCTCCCGGGCTGGCGCCGGTGGACGTCGAGCAACAGGTTACCACGCCCATTGAATTGGCCATGCAAGGCATGCCGGACGTGCGACAGATCCGTTCGCTGTCAAAAGCGGCGCTGTCCCAGGTAATCGTCGTCTTTGAAGACAATGTGGATACTTACTTTGCCCGGCAGTTGGTCTTCGAACGACTGCAGTCGGCGAAAGAGGATCTGCCGAAATGGGCGAAACCGGAAATGGGACCGATCAGCACCGGCTTGGGCGAAATCTACCAGTACACGTTGGAGAGCGACCGGCACACGCCCATGGAACTTCGGACCCTGCAGAACTGGTTTATCGCACCCCGGTTGCGCGCCCTGTCCGGCGTGACCGAGGTGAACAGCTTCGGCGGATTCGTAAAGCAATACCACGTAGAGGTGAATCCCCACCAGTTGCTGCGGTATGGCATCACGCTCCCGGAGGTTGTTGAAGCGTTGGAGCAGAACAACGCGAACGCGGGCGGTAACTTCATGATTCGCGGATGGGAACAGGCTTACGTACGCAGTGTGGGCTTGATCGGAAGCATCGCCGATATCGAAAACATCGTGCTCAAGGCCGCGGACGGCGCGCCTGTGTATCTGAAAGACGTGGCCGACGTGCGCGAAGGGCCGGAAACCCGTCAGGGGGCAGTTACGCGCGACGGCCAGGGCGAGGCGGTGGCCGGCATGGTCATCATGCTCAAGGGGGCGAACTCGAAACTCGTGGTGGACAGCGTCAAGCGGACCATACCGAAAATCCAGGAGCGCCTTCCCGAAGGCGTCAAGATCAATACCTTCTACGACCGCACGTCATTGATCCAGGCCTGCGTGGGAACGGTGCGTGGCGCGCTGTGGCAGGGGGCCATCTTCGTCATGGCGGTGCTTTTCCTGTTCCTGGGCAATGTGCGAGACGCATTCATTGTGGCGCTGAGCATCGCGCTCACCGCCTGCGTTGTTTTCATTCTCATGGGATGGCAAGGTGTGACCGCCAATCTGATGAGTTTGGGAGGGCTCGCTATTGCCCTTGGGATGATCGTGGACGCTTCGATTATCGTCACGGAAAATATCGCGCGGCACTTGGCGGAGAAAAAGGGCACGGGCCTGTCCGCCATCCAGATCACGTTTGAAGCCGTGCGCGAGGTGGCGCGTCCGGTCATCTTCGCCATCCTGATCGTCGTCATTGTCTTCCTCCCCCTGCTGACGTTACAGGGGTATGAGGGCAAGATGTTCAAGCCGCTGGCGCTGACAATGTGCTACGCGATGGCGGGTTCGCTGTTGATTGCTCTTACGGTCGTTCCGGTGCTTTGTTCCGTGTTTCTGCGCGCTAAAGGCGCGTCGGAGGAAAGGGACACCTTTGTTGCCCGTGGAATGCACGCGGCATACCGGCGCGTTCTGGAACTGGCGCTGCGCAGACGTTGGGTGACGCTATCCGTCACGGCCTGCCTGCTTCTCGCGGCCTTCGCGCTGGCGCCGCGTATCGGCACGGAGTTCCTGCCGCAGTTGGACGAAGGCGCCATCGCCATCAACGTCATGCGCCTGCCTTCCGCCTCCCTGGAAGGCTCCGTGGCGGTTGGTCTGGAGATCGAGCGCCGCGTACTGGCGAAGTTCCCCGAAGTCGAGACGGTGGTGACCAAGACGGGCAGCGCGGAGATATTGGAAGACCCCATGGGCCCGGAGCAGAGCGACGTGTTCATCATGTTACACCCGAAGAAGAAGTGGAAAACCGGCCGAAGCAAGGCAGAACTGGTTGCCGCGATTCAGGCTGAACTGAGCGCGATTCCGGGAATCCGGATGTCGTTCTCGCAGCCCATTGCCCTGCGGGTCAATGAACTCATCTCGGGAATTAAGAGCGATGTGGCCGTGAAGTTGTTCGGCCCGGACCTGGACGTCCTGCGCGCGCACGGTAACCGGATCGCCGCGGCCATGGGCGGCATTAAGGGCGCGGAAGGCGTTAGGGTCGAACAGGTGGCCGGCTTTGCGCAGATCGAAATCGTGGTGGATCGCAAAGCGGCGGCCCGGCACAAGATCAACGTGGCGGACATCAACACCATCATCGAGACGGCCGTAGGCGGCAAAGTCGCCACCACGGTGATGGAAGGCCAGATGCGGTTCGCCGTGCTGGTGCGGTTTCCGGAGAAGGATCGGCGCGACCTCGCCGCGCTCAAGCATATCCTCATCCCATCGCCGGCGGGGACGCAGGTGCCGCTGGGCCAGTTGGCCGAAATCCGCGAGGTGGAGGCGCCGGCCCAGATCAGCCGGGAGAACGGCATGCGGCGCGTGGTGGTCGAATGCAATATCCGCGGGCGCGACATGGGCGGGTTCGTGGCCGAGGTGCAACAGACGATCAGCCCCATGGTGGCGACACTGCCGACGGGATATTTTGTGGATTACGGCGGCCAGTTCGAGAACCAGCAACGGGCCATGAAACGTCTGGCCGTCGTCGTGCCGCTTTCGATCCTGCTAATCTTCATCATGCTGTTCTCGGCGCTGGATTCGCTGCGCAGCGCGCTGCTCGTGCTGACGACCCTGCCCTTCGCCCTGGTGGGCGGCGTGCTGACGATCTTTGTCATGGGCATTAACCTGAGCGTGTCGGCGGTGATCGGTTTTATCGCGCTGTTCGGCATCGCCGTGCAAGATGGAACCTTACTGGTGGCCTTCTTTGACCAGTTGCGGCGCGATGGCTTGGGGATGATGGATGCCATCCGGCGCGGGTGCGAACTCCGTGTCCGGTCTGTCTTGATGACATCAGTGACGACGCTACTCGGCGTCTTGCCGCTGATCTACACCACCGGGAGCGGATCGGAGATTCAGCGGCCGGTGGCGGCCGTGGTGCTGGGCGGGATGCTTTCCGCAACGCTCCTGACCCTGATTGTGTTGCCAGTGTTATACACGCTGGTGGTTTCGAAGGCGGAACAAAGAGAGTCCGCGGCGGCGAACAAATGAAAGGAAAGGTGAAACATGAAACTCGTAACAGCCTATGTTCAGCGATTCATGGCAGAGAAGGTGACGGACGCCTTGCGGCAGATCAATGTCCACGGCGTCACGGTTTTGAACTGCGAAGGGTTCGGACGGCAAACAACCGGCGACCATGCGCACTACGAGGACAAGGCGGTTGAGACCGGCTTTGCGCCCAAGACGAAGCTGGAAATTGTCTGTCTCGATGAGGATGCGGGCAAGATCGTGCAGACGATTCGCGAAAGCGCCCACACGGGTCACCACGGCGAGGGCAAGATTTTCGTGGCCCCGATCGAACAGGCAACGGACATCCACAGCGGAACGAGCGGGGAAGGCGTGTTGTGAGCAAGTTGCGCTGATGTGGACGGGGTGCAATATCATGCCGATGACACTCCCCCCGTTGCTTATCGATGCGTATTCGGGTTCTTGCTTGACGGTATGCGGGTGTATACGCGAGCGAGGCGTTCGACACCCGAACCGGCAAAAGCAGCGGGTCAGTTTGCTGAAGGATCAGGAAATAAATAAACCAGAGGAGGAAATATGGAGATCAAAAAAATAGTGACAATAACTACGGCAGGACTGGCCATTCTTTGTGGCGGATGCGCTACCTTTCGCTACTCGATAATCCCGCAAGAAAAGTCCGGTCCTCATGGCGGCGCCCTGGTTTTAATTGATCAAAGTATTCCGGACTATGTAGAATTTGTTGCTATTCCCGGAGAAAAAGAATGGATATTTCAGGTATTTGTGTTTGACATGAATTTGAAACAGCGATCCATTTGCGGGAGCGGCTATTTGACTGTTGAATTTCCTGATGGAACTAAGAAAAGCGCAGGTCTTTGGAATACCAAGCCATATTTTTGGAGCAAAGGCAAGGGACATCTTGAAAATAAAATGGCATTAAAAGATGTTTCGGAGTTTGTGGCTAAAGTCAGCATTCGGCGTGGCAGGAAAATAGATCGTTTGATATTTAAATGTCCGTATAACTAGATTCACGTGAGCATTGAGATCAACCTGTGCAAGGACAGTCCGGGAAACTAGCGGTCTTACCTCGACAAAGGCGTTATCGTTCGGGAAGGCATTGAGCTGTAGCGCCCGTCATGTCACGCCAAGGGAGGTGTGTGGCTGATTATGTTATGCGCCCCACTCGAACGTCGTCGTGGTGCCCTTGTCCCAGCCGTCCCAAAGGTAATCGTCGGCAACGCCGTCCGCGATGAGGCGGAAGGCGTAACGAACCTGTTCCTCGTAGAACTCGCAGAATGCACCGGTGCGGCGCATGCTGCCGTTCATCGCGTGGGCCTCGGCGGGACAGGGCGCCCCGCAGAAGTGCCGGATCGAACACTTGTTGCAGGGCTCGATGTCTTCCACTTTGCGGCTCGTTACTTTCGTGAAGGCGGGCGTTCTGAGGACACCGGCGATATCGTCTTTGAACAAATTGCCGCCGCGGAATTCCGGCAGCCCGATAAACTCGCTGCAGGGATAGAGTCCGCCATCCGGCGCGAGCGCGAAAAAACAACGCCCGCCTCCGCAGGGCGAGATGTCGCACATAAGCCGCCGCGCCGTCGGGGCGAGGATGGAAACGAGCACGTTG
>JBDRSI010000113.1:0-4302 GCA_043825055.1 Verrucomicrobiota bacterium | reverse complement strand
TCAATATCGTATAGTTGGTTCGGGCTGGACGGAACGGTTGTGTTTTCATGCTTCTACCGAGTGGCAGAAGCGACCGTTTTTGTCCAGCCTTTTTTTATCCCCTATGGGATGCTAATGATCTGAAACACTATAATAGGATATAGGCTAACAACATGCTGGAAAACGCGCCGTTATTGAGATCAATGTTCGGGTTTTGCGCGCTGATCCAAATCGCGTTTTTGCCTGGGTTTCTACTGGTGCGCGCCCGGCGCTGGAGCGACGGCGCCTTGCAGACTTTTTTGCTGTCGTTCGCGCTCAGCCTGTTGATTAATTTTTATCTCGTTGCCTTGCTCGTGGCATTGCGTATTTATATCACGCCCGTGGTGCTCGGTATTTTTTTCCTGGAGGTGGCCGCCGCACTTGCCTGGCCACGGGCTGACGCGCAGGTGTCGGCGGGTTGGACGGCCGATATCGCCCGTATCACCCGGTTTGGCGAGGAACTATGGCAAAGCTCCTGGCTCGTGCGCGTCGTGAAACTGGCTATTATCGTGCTGGCCGCGCAGGCTTTACTGGAGGCCGCCCGCGAAGTGACTGGACGCTGGGGCGACATTTTTAGCACATGGGATGAAGTAACATCGTGGAATAAATGGGCTCTAAACTGGGCTGCGAATCAATGGCCTGGCCGCACGATGTGCTATCCGCAGTTGCTCCCCGCGAACATTTCGCTGACCTACCTTTTCCTCGCAACCGATCGCCTGTGGATGTTTGCCAAGGGGCTTATGCCGTTTTTCCCCGTGGCGTGTTTGTTGTTGTTGATAGACCTCGCGTTGCGTACCCGGCGGTTCGGTTTCGTGCTGGCCATAATCTTCACCGCGTACTTGATGAAAACCATCATCCATAGCGCGCTCGTGATAGGTTATGCCGATAGTTCGCTGACCTTCCTGGTCGCCACGGGACTCTACGCCTGCATTCTTGAATATCACGCCGCGCCGCCCAAACCGGGCGAGCAAGCACGTGAAAGTTTTCTGGTTCCCATTTTGGCCGCCGCGGCAGCGCTCACCAAAATCACCGGATGGTTTGCGTGTGTCGCGCTGGCGCTACTGGCTTGGCGGTGGCGCAGCGCGCGGCCCACGGGATCATCAACAACCTCCCGTTGGATCGTGCGCTGGCTGGCTCTGGCCATACTACTGCCACTGCCTTGGTACATTTTCTCCCAGGTCTGGCTGACTACGCCGCTCGATGCCAGAATTAACTCGTATGAAGTGCTGACGTTTGCACACCGGGGTCGCGACGTTGCGGAACGCATGGCCTTCGGCGTGAAGATGCTGGTCGATAACGGGGGATTGACCGGGGTCCTGATCATTGGCTTGAGTTTAACCGCGCTGGCCAGCCGAACCTGGCGTTGGCCCGCCTTGCTGGGCGGCGCCTGGTATCTGACCTGGTCCCTGGGCATGAGTTACGACACACGCAACCTGGCGCCCGCAATCCCCTTCCTGGGGATTGCCGCCGGGCTGGGCGTCGCGGATACCCTGCGCGAACGAACCCGCGGCCGCATTTTGCTGGCCATGCTGGCACTGCTCTTGGGCTTGACCGCGGCCAACAAGGCCGATGCGCTGTTCAAGCAACAGGCCGCCAAGCAGGAGTCGATCGGAAATGCAGGTGTTAATCGAATGCTCCTCCAATATTTGGACCAGCATGGGTTCGATGGTAAAATTATCAGCAACTATAACTTCATGCCTTTCATCCCCCGGATGAAGTTCTATTACGTTCACGATTACTTTCATGACCTTGCAGAGTTCCGGAAAAACCTGGAGTCTTTTCAGGCGCGCTATATCCTGGTCAACCGGGAATGGTGTGACCCGGCGGTCCGCGATTTCATCAAGCAAAAAATCAAGGTGGATACTTACGCGTCTATCGCCACTGATGGTTTATGGCATTTCATACGCATGGCGTCCACCAACGCGCCCACCCGCGGGGAATACTGGCTGGCCGCCGAGGAGCTCTCCCATAAAATCGGCCACGCGGTGCTGGACACCGAAGCACAAAACGGCTGGGCCTGGGAGGTGAATCGCCGCGAGCGCAACAACTTTGCGATCTACGGGCCTTATCTCAATCTCCCGCCCGGCCGCTATCGGGTCGGTTTCCGCGTCAAAGCCGACAAGCTCAGTCCGGCCAATACCGTGACCTTGGAAGTAACCGAGCAAAACGGCTGCATCACCCTTGGCCAATTGATTCTGGACCAGCCGACGCGCGGCTATGAATGGCAGGATCTAAACGTAACGATCGCCGGCCAGGGGGTCGAATTCCGCTGCTGGAAATCCGGCGCCGGCCACCTCCGGCTCGACACCATCCGCTATCAGCGGCTGGATTAATCCGTAAAGACACACTGGACTATCCCAAAGAGACCTTGCACAAGGCGCTGATTAACGCGGTTATTCATCGTATTTGGACGTATTTGGACACGCGCGGCCGGGGGGGGGTCTGATACGGCGGGGCAGGTTTACGGCGGCGGAAGATGCCACGGTGATAACAGCCGCGTCAGCACCGGCAGGCGTACAAACAACAACATCGTGCAAGCCGCAAATGTGAAACCCACAATAACCATTAGTTTGACTTGCCGGTAAAGGCACTCCGGATATTGCACCGGGCTGTCCGCCTTGAATCCCAAGTGGAGATAATAGGCAATCGCAAAGGCCATTAGCGGGGTAGCAAGAATCAGCTCCATTTTGTAACGTGTCATGAATATCGCCGCGAACATGGCAAAAAGCGCCACATAAAACAAAATACTCTCAATCAGTCTTTCCTCAGTGTAAAAAGCGAACGATTTTCGGTATTGCGCAGCTCGGCCCGGATCCGCGATTGCCCGATACTCCGCGAAGCGCTTGGTTGCCATCAGAAACGCGCCAAACATCCAGTAAGCCAGCAGGATCGACAGTGTCGGCATGGACAGCAGACCCGTCGCATACCACCCCATGACCATCCGCAGCGGATTATTGACCGACTCGCTAAGCACATCCACATAGGGACGGTCCTTCAGGCGCACGGGGGGGAGGTTGTACAGCAAGCCCATGATCCAGAACAGAAGACAGCTTACCCCCATCGGGGCGCTGATGTACCAGCCTGCGCTTACCCCAAGACATCCCAAGACCAACCACTCCGCCCATGCAACCGGCAGCCACACCTGTCCGCACGCAATCGGCCGGTTTTTCTTAACGGGATGAAAACGGTCCTTGGGCGCATCGAGAATTTCATTGAGCACGTAATTGCTCGACGCCGTCAGGCACGCCGCCGCCAATCCCAGCACGATGCTCCATCCCCGCTCCCATTGGCAGCTCGACGGATAGAAAAACCAGGCGAGAAAAATGCCGGGCAGCACAAAAACGTTCTTGATCCAATGGTCCGGTCGTGCAATCTGAATGTATGGAACGATTTTCATTGCCGTGCGCGCTCCTCCATCTCCACAATCCTTAGCGCACCAACAGTGATGTCACCCGAACCGCCATAGTAGATGCGCGGCTCCACCAACACGGGTGTCGGTACGGAAAATTCCGTGCGTACGGACCCGGCCGCGTCGCCATTGAATGCGTGCCGCACCAGAACATTGCGGCCGTCGTCGGTCGCCACATCCATCCAAACGGGAGCCTCGGCCGAGACATTGCTCCACACAAGATCAGCTTCGAACGCAAAGCGGCTTGCATACAGACAACAGAACTGACCAAAGGCCAACATCTGGCCCGCATCCCTGCCGGCCCGGGCCGTACGGACCACTCTGCCATCCGGTTGCACCTCGTCGCCGCCTGTTAGTCGGTATGATTGGGCCGGATCGAACACTATGTTTAACGGCGTAATATGAATCGCCTCTAACCCCCGCGCGCCGTTCCCGTCGAGCCGATACCCGTTCCGACCGTTCAAATATCGCAAGAGAACTTGAGCAGCATCCTTGTATGGACGAACGATCAGCGGCTGACTGTCAAGCCCGCGAGGATTAAAAGCAAGCATATCCAAGCGAGCCGGCAGGTCCGGATCAATGGCGATCAACGCGTTTTCGGGCGCCGAATGCAAATGCCGGATGAATTCGTGCTCCGGCCGCAATGAGGCTTGAATGCGGCGACTCTCTTGCACCATGAAGGCCGCAGAGGTAATTACAACCGCACCCGCCGCCGTCAGAAATGCCGCACGCCATATACCCTTTCGCGCTTCCGTCCACCGCCAAAGGCGCGTCAGACCCAGCGCGGTCATCAGCGCCAGGAACGGGAACGCTTCAAAATAATAGTATGGCCCGATGTTGTTTTCGCCCCGATACCAGAAGGCCATGTGGCCGAA
>JBDRSI010000112.1:0-2592 GCA_043825055.1 Verrucomicrobiota bacterium | reverse complement strand
GCCGCGGTGCAGGCGCGCAGGGCATACGGCAGCCGGCGTATGGACAGGGCAATGACGATGATTACCCACCAGGTGGCCAGCGGCTGGTCTTCCAGCCATGGCACGCGAAAGGCAAAGAACGTGCGCAGGTACCCGATGCCGATCACAAGTCCGGGAATGGCCACCGCCGACATGGCGACGTAATCCAGTATTTTCCGTCCCATCAACCGGGTGCGAAGCACAATATAAGCGATAGCGGTACCTATAACCACATCAATTATACCGGCAAGGAATGAGTATAAAAAAGTGTTGGTCATATATTCAGGCGTTTCGGCGAAGATGGCGACAAAGTGATCAAGGGTGAAGGCATCCGGCAGAATGCTGTATGACCAGATGGTGCCGAACGAAAGCAGCGTCAGGCCGAAATGGGGCGCCAGCACCAGTACCATAATCAAAATGATGACGAACCAGGCCATGATCTTTTCCCACGGCCGCATACGGCGTTTGGCCAGACCGCCGCCGCCTTTCTGAACGGTGGCATAGTCCTTTCCCTTTAACGCCAACATGGCCAGCCACATTGATCCTAATGCGATCACCACGAGAAAAACGGATATTACATAACCCATGGGGTCTTTGATGCCGATGGATGCGATTCGTAAATAAGCCTGGGGCGCCAGCATATTGTTTACATTCAGTAAAAGCGGTGTGCCCAGATCGTCAAAGACTTTCAGAAACACAAGTGAGACGCCGGCCACGTAACCCGGCATCGCCAGGGGCAAAACGATTCGCCGAAACAGCCGGGATCCTGAACACCCCAGATTTTGGGCCGACTCTTCCATGGACTTATCGATGTTCTGAAGGGCAGCGGAAAGGTTAATCAGAATAAACGGAAAATAATGCAGGCTTTCAACGAAAATAACGCCGTTGAGTCCTTCCATGAAGGGGATATTGATACCGAACCATTGTTCGAGCAGGAGATTAACGCTGCCGTTCCGTCCGAAAAGCATCATCATGGCCACGGCGCCGACAAAGGGCGGCATGATGAGCGGGAGGACTCCAAGGCTTTGAACAATGACGGCGCCCTTAAACTCAAAGCGTGATGTAAAATACGCCAGTGGCATGGCGAACGCCGACGAGATCAGAACCGCCATAACGCCGACATACAGAGAGTTCCAGAAGGATTCACGAAACAGGGCGGTGCTGAAAAAGTCTTTGAAGTTGGCAAGGGTGAATTGGCCGGTGGTTGCATCCTGGAAGGCGACAAAAATAACCTGCACCACGGGTATAACCAGAAAAATAAATAGAAACAAGGCAATGAGCAGCATAACGATCGATAGCGCCGGATTTTTTCTGAACTCAGAACTTGCCATGGAACCCTCCCACCAGTCAATCTGCCTTGTCTGCCCTGCGGTCGCAAAAAAACATGTTGCCGGTTTCGGCGGAACCGGCAACATGTTGTGCAAACATTCCTACTTGAGCATCTTTAGCGCTTTTACGGCTTTGGCTCTGGCTTCTGCATAGTTGTTTTTGGTAAAAGTGTCCCATTTTTCCTCGATCTCTGCCTGTCGCGTCGGGACCTTGACACTTGCCTTTTTACGCGCCTTGAAGGCCCCCGAAGTGAAAACGCCCGAGAACTTTGCATCAACAGCCTCGGACTCGGAAATGGGCATTGCCGCTATAAGCTTATGTGCTTCCCGGATCAAATTTTCGGCATCGGCATTGGACTTGCCGGCAAGGGCTGCTTCGGCTTTTTGGATCGCCCGGCTTGCCGCTGCCAGATCTTCCCGTCGGTAGGTAACCATGACGTCAAACAGTGCGTTTACAATATTATACCGGCCCTTGGAGAGATTCACATCAAACTTGACGGCGGCACCGATCGATTTGTCCTTGAAGGGGTTTGGGAAGTCTTTGGGCGCCTTTGCATATGTTTCAGGATTGACGGGCAGGCGCCGAATCGCCGGGTCCAGCAACAGTTCCTGCCCTTCCACCGACAGCAGGTACTCGATGAAAGCAGCGGCCGCCTTCGGATGCGGAGGGTTCTTAATAATACCGATGTTGGCCGGCACCAGGGTTGTCACTGTAGGATAGACGAAGTCCACGGGAAATCCTGTCGCCTGGGACGAGAAACCAAAAAAGTCGATGACGATGCCGATGCCGAAGTCGCCGCTGTTGACGCCCTCAGGGACGCCGAAACTGCGCTCGGTGACCATTTTAAAATTACCGGCAATCTCCTTCCATGTCGCCCAGCCTTTATCCCATCCCTCACCTTGAAGGACGGTCTCGACTGTCAAATGAGTCGTTCCCGAGCGCGAGGGTGAAGACATCCCGACATGATCGTGGTAGACCGGTTTCTTGAGGTCGTCCCACTCTTTGGGAACCGGTATCTTCTTGGCCGCCAGGTAGCGCGTGTTCCACATGATGCCATAGCCGGAAGCGGCGAAACCGAAATAGTAGCCATCGGGATCGTTAATCGGATATGAACCGACCTTTTCCGGGATCCCTTTTGCTTGGAGCGAATATTTTTCCAGCAACCCATTACCTTTTAATACTTCGAAAGCGTCCGGCGCAGAGGCCCAGGCCATGTCGGACGTATTTCCCTTTGCGGTTTCCTGA
>JBDRSI010000111.1:0-2527 GCA_043825055.1 Verrucomicrobiota bacterium | reverse complement strand
CTCAACGCCCTTCTCGATGGTGGTGCGGATGCGCGAGATTTGGGTGCAGAAGTCCTGAATCTCCTGCCGGCGCGCCCATAACGCCAACAATTTCGCCGGGATCACCTTGCCGTTGGGGTCTTTTTCGACTGCCGGCGGGGTCGGCGGAGGGCCGGGATCACGGGGCGGCGTAGGCATTGAGCGCTCTTTTCCGTCAACACCTATCCGTTTTTCAACCTGCACTCTGGATACAGGTTGAGGCGGGGTTTCATGCCGTATTTCCAAGACGTAGTTCCTGCCAACCCCGCACATATCAGCAATCGCCTGATCGCTCAGTTTCCCAAACTCCTTCAGCGCGATCTCCACGCCGCGCCGCTTATCGGCGTTCGTTCGGCGCAGGCCGTGAACGTTGTTGGCACCCAGCGAATACTTGATCGCGTCCTGTTTGCTGCCCTTCCGCACGTCGCAGTCAATTTCAACCCATCCGCAACGCTGCGCGGCCATGAACCTGTGGAATCCGTCTGCCAGCAGTTAGGCGGTGCCGCTGGCGAACACCACCACCGTAGGAAACTTGGCCCCCTCGGTCATGGCCTCCGCATAGTCGGAAATCGTGTCCTCGTTCAGCGCGGCCCTGGTCTGCGTGCCGCCGTCAATGATGATCTCGTCAAGTTTGATTTTTTTCATGTAAACTCCATGCGCGTGTTTTGCCGGATGCGCGCACCCCCGGTCCCTGGGCAGGGAAATCAGAACGGCAGGTTGTCGAACAGCGTCTTCAGCTTCGCCATGACCGCGCCCCAATCCTGCGGCGTGTAGTCCGTCTGCGGTTTGTCACCGTGGACTTCCTTGATGATCTCAAACCATTTCGCCTCGACCTCGGCGCGCGGCTTGTCCGCCATCGCTTCGTTTAGCGCCTTCCAGCAGGTATTCATGTCGGACGGAAGCGCGGCCTTTTTTGGCGCCGGCGGCGCGGGTGCTGGGGCTGGCGGAGTCGGCTTCTTCGCGGCCGGCGTCCCACCGGAAACCGCACGGAGCTTCGCACCGTACTTCGACATCAACGCCTTACGGTCGCTGTTCTCAATCTTATTGCCGCCACCGCCACCAACCGGATTGACCCACTTGACCTTCAGCGCTGTGTGCTCCAAGCCGTCCTGTTTTCCGACGAACGTCTCGTTCTCGACAACCAGTTCCACGGCAATATCTGCCAGTTCGGAGGCATGGTCTTCCAACCAAAACGGGTCCGCCCCGTCCCACCCGAATATTTCTTTCAGCGTGTCAATCGTCCGCGTGTTGATTGCCCCGTCCTTGGTTGTCAGCCAGAACGTGTTGAAGATCGTGCCACCGCCGTCAAATGCAAACTCCATGTTGCAAATGAGACAACCGTTGCTGTGATCCCCGACATGCACGTTGCCCGTGGGCCGTGCCGGATATGTACCGTTTTCCATCGTCTTGCCCTCCTTGTTGTTTTACCGTCGTTTACTTAATGATTTCTGACCACACCGCGTTTCCGTCTTCGCCTACCGGGATCGCCTGCTGACACGTCCGGCTCTTGGCCATGAAGTGTGGCAGTTCCGACGTGTAGATCGTCTTCGTGCCGGCGCCGCGCGCCTTGCCTTCCTTATTCACGTCCAGGTCATATCCCATGAAGAGGACATGATCCGCCCATTCCCGCACCCGGAGCCGGATGCTGGCCTTGCCGCTATTCGGCGACTGCAGGCGTGGTTCGTAGCGGAGCCAGTCCTCACCAGCCGGATTCGGGACCGTGCTTGTGCAATCGTGGCAGATGACCGCCACATTCCGGCCGGCCCGGCAGTGCCGGTCCAGATCGGCAAGGAGTGGCAGGAACGTGTCGAAGACGTGACCAAACCCTTTGCCATATCCATAGTCCTCAACCGAGTTGCACTTCTGGCCCTTCTCATGCGGGACCGTGCCGAGCGTGTGCGCTACTGCCAGTTCTTCTGCCCTCGTGCCGGTATCAATGACGATGGACTTGATTTTGTCCCAGCCATCCGACTGCAATGCCAACCGCAGTTCCGTCCATGTCATTACGCCGGCCACCGGCATGATATTTTCCATGCGGCCATGAGCGGCCAGGTATCCTTTCAACCTCGCCAGCGATTCATCGAGATCAACGAACGCCACCGGACCAGGCAACTGGGTTGCCAAGGTCGTCTTGCCGATGCCGCCCGGCCCGTAGAGCACGATGCGGTGTCCGGCCGTCGTCGAGACTTGCCCGAATGCCACCTTCTTGCGCGGTGGCGGCGCCATCATCGGCGGTGGTCCTGACTGATTTTGTTTTGATGCTGTTGCGACCATTTCTCATACCCTCCTTATTTTGCCGGTTTAGACGGCATATTTTTTCACCATTTAAAAAAGTTCTTTCTCAATAGCTATTCGTGTTGTCTGACTTATTCTTGTGCATTCTCGTAACACCCATTCCAGATATTTCCTCCCTTCTTCCGTATCAGCTACGGACCTTCTTGTTCGCCCCTTGTATTTTCCAAATTCCAAGACGATGGACTTGTCTGTATTCTGATAAATCGTTCGGATA
>JBDRSI010000110.1:0-3911 GCA_043825055.1 Verrucomicrobiota bacterium | reverse complement strand
ATCTCGATTTGGGCAACACACCCATGCAATCTAACATAATGGCTATAGACATTAAAAGCAAGCGCAGGATTAAAAAAGGGTTAAGGGGCGTTGGGCTGTCTTTAGTCGCTGCCCTTCTGCTGGCGCCGGCTCTTTCGGCCCGCGAGGTGGCCATCACGCTTCTGCATACCGCCGACGTGCATGGTCACGTGGCGGCCGTCCGTTCGGATCGCGAAAAGGAACCGGGCGGAGGGCTTCTGCGCTGTGCCACGCGGATTCGGGAGATTCGTAATTCTGACGCCAACGTGATCCTCGTGGATTGCGGTGACCTGATCCAGGGCTCACCGGAAAGTTTTTTAACCCGGAACCGGATCATCGTGGCGGCGGTGCGGCAGTTGCGCTACGACGCGCTGGTGCCGGGTAATCACGAATTCGACGGCGGTGTGGATGCGCTCCGCCGGTTCTATGCACAGGCTCAAATCCCCGTGCTGGCGGCCAATATTCACTCTTCCCAGGAACCGCCTTTGCCCGGCGCGCGTCCATTCCTGTGCAAGGACATGGATGGCGTCCGTGTGGCGATCGTTGGGCTTTCCAATCCGCTGATCCCCATGTGGTCGCGGCCGCGTCTGCTGGGCGACGTGACGGTGGAAGATTCCCTGAGTACCCTGCGCCGGGTCATGCCGCTGGTGCGCGCGCAGAAGCCGGATATCCTGGTGCTGGCCGTGCATCAGGGCTGGCGGGCGTGGGGCGACGATCCGGCCAATGAAATTAACGCGATTGCCCGGGCCTTTCCTGAATTCGATGTCATCCTGGGGGCGCATACACACCAGGCGGTGGCGTGGAAGACCGTGAATGGCGTGGCCTATACCCAGGCTGGGTGCTACGGACTATGGCTGGGCGCCGCGCGGCTGGTCTTCGATACACAGACGCGGCGGGTCAAATCAAAGCAGATTCAACTGCTGGCCGTGGATTCCAGCGTGGCGCCGGACAAGGCCCTGGAAGATCAGGTGGCCAAGTCTTTGAAGGAAACAAAGACATATCTGAACCAGGAGATTGGCGTTGCGGCGGTCGAACTAAAACCAACGTCGCGCGTGCGGGGTCAGTCCGCCATCCAGACCTTGATCGCCGGGGCCATCGCCGAGCGGGTTCAGGCGGACGTGGTGATCCACCGAGCCCTGTCCGAGGAATCCCTGCACGCGGGGCGCATTAGCATGTGGGATGTCTGGCGGATTGTGCCCTATGATAATTATATCGGCGTGGCGCACCTGACGCTGGATGAACTCCGTCAGATTCTGGAAGAAAACAGCGTTTTCTTTAAATCTCGGGAATTTCGGGGGGTCTATGGCTTGACCTATGACCTGCAACCCAAAGCGGCGGCGGGCGCGCGCGTTTCCAATATTCGGTTGACCGGATGCCGAAGCACAGACAACGGACGACGGACAACAGACGACAGACCGGAGAAGACGGACAATAGCCTGAAGACAGACGGCAGCCTGACGGCAGACGACAGACCGGAGGGCGAAGGCGGGGCGGACGACCCTCCTTCGCCCAAGCGCTTCCCCCTACGCGAAGCCGCTTCGGCGGGACAAGTCGGAGGGCAAGAGCGCGTGCGGGTGGCTTTTAACAGTTATGACATGGCGTCTGCGGGCGGTCGGTTATTGCGCCTGCGGGCTATCCTGGACCAAAGCACGTCCCGCCTGGAGGAATACCCGGATGCGGATACCCGCGACGCCGTTTGTGCTTATATCCGCCGGCATCAGCCCCTGGATATCCAGGCGGTGCCCGGCGCGCATGTCGTCCGCAAGTCAAAACAGCATTTCTTTGGGATGGTTCAACCGTGAACCTCTGAACCGTGAACTCAAGTGGTTACTATGAGTAAGGAATGGATTATCATCGCGGGCGCCCGCGAGCATAATCTCAAAAACATCACCGTGCGCATTCCGCGCAACCAGGTGACGGTTATCACGGGGCTGAGCGGTTCCGGGAAGTCGTCGCTTGCGTTTGATACGCTGTATGCCGAGGGCCAGCGCAAATACGTGGAAAGCCTTTCGGCTTACGCCCGCCAATTCCTGGAGCAGATGCAGAAGCCGGACGTGGACTATATTGAGGGACTTTCCCCCGCCATTTCCATTGAACAGCGCACGGCCGGGTCGAACCCCCGGTCCATTGTTGCCACCAGCACGGAAATTCACGACTACCTGCGGCTTCTGTTTGCCACCATTGGCCATCCGCATTGTCCCCGCTGTGGGCGGCCGGTGGCGCGGCAAAGCGCCGAGGAAATTGTGGAACGCCTCCTGCAGTTGCCGATCCGGACCAAGCTTTCCCTGCTGGCGCCCCTGGTGTGCGACCGCAAGGGTCAGCATGCGGAGGTGTTTGAGACTGCCCGGCGCCAGGGGTTCGTGCGGGTGCGCGTGGATGGGCTCCTCCTGGAACTGGACCAAGCCAAAGCGCTGGACAAGAAGAAAAAACATACCATTGACCTGGTGGTGGACCGCCTGATCATTACCAACCTGATCCGCGCGCGCCTGACGGATTCCGCCGAGCTGGCCCTGCGCCAGGGTGGCGGCATGATGATTGTCCTGCACCAGGACCCTAACGGCCAATGGCGCGAAACGCTCTATTCCGAGAAGCATGCCTGCCCGAATTGCGGTATCAGCTTCGAGCCGTCGACGCCCCGCCATTTTTCCTTCAACAGCCCGTATGGCGCGTGTCCCTCCTGCTCCGGTCTGGGCATTCGCCTGCTTTTTGACGAAGAGCTGGTGGTGCCCAACCGCGAACTATCCATCGAGAAAGGGGCCATTCACGCTTGGCGGCGCGGGGGGCGCCGCCTGATCATTTATTATAACGGTCTCTTGCGCGCCTTGGCGGCCCATTATGATTTCAGCCTGGGCACTCCCTTCCGTGAATTGCCCGCCTCCGTTCAGAAAATTTTATTTAATGGTTCGGGCGACGAAACGATTTCCTTCGGTTATTGGCGGCGCGGCGCCTGGCGCAAGTTGGTTAAACCGTTTGAGGGCATCCTGCCCAATTTGGCGCGCCGCTATGCGGAGACGGACAGCGAGTTCACCAAAAAAAGGCTCCAGCAGTACATGAGCCGCCGGCCTTGCGCGGACTGCAAGGGCGCGCGCCTGAAGCCGGAAGCGTTAGCCTGCACGGTAGCGGGTAAGTCCATTGTGGATGTGTGCCGGATGTCGGTGCGCAGCGCCGGGAATTATTTTGAGTGCCTGGCGATAAGCGCGCAGGAGGAGAAAATCGCGCGGGAGGTGCTCAAGGAAATCCGCCAGCGCCTGCAGTTCTTAGCCAACGTGGGGTTGGATTACCTGACGCTCGATCTCGATAGCGGCACGCTTTCGGGCGGGGAGGCTCAGCGCATCCGGCTGGCGACCCAGATCGGCTCCGGCCTGGTCGGTGTGCTCTATGTGCTCGATGAGCCCAGCATCGGCCTGCATCACCGCGACAACGAACGCCTGATCCGCACGCTGAAAAACCTGCGCGATTTGGGCAATACGGTGGTGGTCGTGGAGCACGATGAAGATACCATCCGCCAGGCGGATTACGTCCTGGATCTCGGGCCCGGCGCGGGCCGGCACGGCGGTGAGGTTGTGTTTGCCGGCGCCGTGCCGGAGTTGTTGGCCGATACACGTTCGCTCACGGCGCGCTACCTGAAGGGGCTTCTGACCATCGCAATCCCCGCGCGGCGCAAGACGCCCTCCGGTGGACACCTGACCGTTACCGGCGCCCGCGAAAATAATCTAAAAAACATCACGGCCAGTATTCCCCTGGGCCTGTTTGTCTGCGTGACCGGCGTTTCCGGCAGTGGCAAGAGCACGCTGGTGGATGATATTTTGCGGCGGGCCCTCGCCCGTGAGTTCTACGGATCCAAAGAACGGCCGGGCCAGTTCGGGGACATCAAGGGAATGGACCGCTTGGAC
>JBDRSI010000109.1:0-9447 GCA_043825055.1 Verrucomicrobiota bacterium | reverse complement strand
TGATTGGCCTTGCCGAGCGTGTCAATATCGTCGAACTGGTAGAGGGCGCCCGGGGTCACGTTGGGCTCGGGGACCAAAGTATAATTGGCATACGGCTCCGCAATGTGCCGCACGTTGTTGATGATATCGCCGGGATAGGTTTCCCAGACCTTAAAAGCCTTGAAGGATGTTTCCAGGCCCAGTTCGGGCAACGAACGAAAGCGGGCTTCGGCGTCCCGGGTCAGGATGTTGGTCGTTGAGGTTGCCACCGGCTGGTTGTTGGTGCCGAAGGTCGTGACAGTGGTCGCGTTGGTGTAAACTTCCTTGGTCTTGGAATAATAGGCGCCTTGCCATCCGGCGCGCGGGATGACGTTCAGAAATCCCATCTGCTTGGTCGGGTAATACAGCATGTGCGCCGTGTTGAAGCGGCCGGCCGCGTAATTATCCGTATTCGTCATGTTGGCTTCAAAGTTCTTCTGGAGATAGGCCCCGGCTGTATCGCCCTGGTAATAGAACGGTGTTTCCCGGATTTTCTGGCGCGAAAAATCCAGTTTCAATTCCGGCAAGCGATCCACGGTGGTGTAAAAGTCGTTCAGGCGTTTTTCAACCATCAGGCTGACAGTATAATGTTCGGCACGGTGCCCCAGCACGATGTAGTTGTCCGGCTCCGGACTGCTTTTGTATTCCTCGCGGAAGAACTGTTCGATGATTTTCGGGTCGCTCAGGTAATTGATCTGCGACATCAAATAGTTCTGTTCGTCGAACGACTGGTTGTGGTAAAGCCGCAGACGGTAACGATCGTTGTCAATTTTGTAGGCCTGGCTCTCGCCCTCATCGGGCCAGGTGTCGTAAGTGTAATACGTGATCAAGTCGCCGGCCCAGGTTTCCTCTTCGGGTTCCTCTTTGGGCTGTTTGTCCTGGAGCATCCTGCCATAGCGCCAGAAGTTGTCGTCCTTTTGGGCGGTATAGCGCTCCGTGGAAAGCTCCGTGGCGTTGCCGCTGGCGGACCACATGATATCCTGGCCCAGCCCCACGCCGCGCCGCAATCGGACATCCACGTGCGTGGCTGCCTCCACCTTGCGGCTGATGCGGTAATTGAACGCGGTCAGCAGGAACGCGTACATCCGACTGCTGTACCCGGGGACTATACTCATAAAGTTTCTGTCGCCGATGTTCTGATTCCAGTACGGGCTGTACATGACGGGCACGCCTTTGATGTAGAGCACGACGTGCTGGGCGCGGACATGGTGGCCGGGCCGGATCCATACTTTTTTGGCGAGAAAATAGGCGTCCGGGTGATCCCCCTCGCAGGTGCTCAACTTGGCGTTTTCGAGAAGATATTCATCGGCGCCGACCTGGTATGATGACTCGGCCTTGGCATAAAATGGATCCAAAAAAGCGCTGAAACCGCCGAAATCGCCCTTTTGGCTTTTGAAATTGTAGCGCAGTTTATTGCCGACCCAGATATCACTGCCGCGCTCAAAGGTCACGTTGCCTTCCGCCAGCACATCGTAGCTCTGCATGTTGACGACGGCATGATCGCTCCGCAGGGATTCGTTGCCCCTGCGCACGAGCACATGACCGGTTGCAATCGTCAGGTTCTTTTCGTGCTCATACTCCAGGCTGTCGGCCTGCACCTCGATCGGGGAGGGGGCGTGACGGCGAATGGCCTTGGGATAGGCGTCTTCCAGGAGCAGCCGGTTCATCAGGGCCCGGGTATCCCCCTCCGGCTTCTGGTCAATCAATAGCTTGGTTTTCTTGGTCAGGGATACTTCGGCAAACCGGTCCTTGTCGAACAAAGCGTCGCTGAGGATCACCTGGTTCATGGAAGCAATCAGAGCGTTAAGGAGTGCAGGCGGCGGCGGCGCCGCGCCTGTATAGTCCATCAGCTGTTGGCGGATTGTCGGTCTCAGGCAGTCGCGCAGGTAACGTGATACCGGATCCTTGCCGATCCGCAGGCTGAGCGCAAATACGCGGGGTTCCAGCAGATCCTTGTCCGTCATAAAACAGGACAGGATCCATCCCGGGGCGATTTCATTGGAATACGCGTCTTCCAACAGGCGCCGGTTGAGCTGGGGCAGATCCACTGCCCCGTGCTCGTTACCCAGCAGGTTCTGGGTCCGTGTCGAGAGCGCGACATCGTCGAAAAGCTTGTCATCGAACAGGAGATCTTCACACATGATCCGGTTGAGATCGGTCACGACGGCCCGGATCAGTTCCTGGGAAGGCGTGGTGTCCGCCTGGTAATTTTCCAACAGGCGGAGCGTGGCAAGCGAGCAGGCGTTTTGGAAGTATTCGGAAACTGGGTCTTCCGCGATGCGGAGTTTGAGCATCAAACCCGGCGCATCCGTAAGCTGGTCGTTCTTTAAGAGCCACTGCGTCACCTCCGGCACATCGGGCTCCACGGCCAAGGCAAACCCGGTCAAGCCGAACACGACCAGGACCAGCGCACAGAGCCGGCTTCTCAAATGGACATTCGATCTGCGAACCATAATTCAATTTCCTGAAAGGCTTGTAGCTTTTATCATGATTCCGGCCGGCAAACCAAGCACAAATCAGGATGTTTTTTCGCGGATCACATTGGCATACAGCTCCTCGTTCGTCGCGGCGTTGACGATGGAGATTTCCTCCATGTGCTGGGCGGGGTTCGCCCGGAAGCTGAGGCGCCCGTCAAATTTCTGTTGCATGTCCATCAGCAGGGCCTCGTCCTCCTCGCGCAGGCGCTTGAGAATGGTTGGATTGACCGTAATGCGCAGTTCCGGCACCTCCTTCTTTTCGATCTGATGCTTGCGCAGGACGGCCAGGATCCGGCGCTGGATTTCCACGCTCATATTGAGCGGCGACTTGACGCTCCCGCGCCCGTGGCAATATGGACAGTCCACGTACAGGGTGGATTCGATGCTTTCAGCCACGCGCTGACGTGTCATCTCCAGGAGGCCCATTGACGAAATCGGCAAGATGTTCGTGCGGGCCTTGTCTCGTTGGAGCGCCTCTTTGAGCGCGAAATAGACTTGGTTGCGATGCTTCTTATGACGCATGTCAATCAGATCCAGCACGATCAGTCCCCCGATATTCCGGAGACGCAGATGGCGGGCAATTTCCTGCACCGCTTCCAGGTTGACCTGCAGAATCGTTTCGTCCTGGTTGGACGCCCCCTTGTGTTGGCCCGTGTTGACGTCAATGGCGATCAGGGCTTCGGTTTCATCAAAGATGATGCACCCGCCGGATTTCAGCGTGACCTTACGGCGGAAGGCTTCATCAATCTGGCGCGCGACGTCGAAATGCTCGAAAATCGGGCAAGCCCCTTCGTAGAGCTTGACGCGGGCGTGCATATGCCGCGAAATGCGGGCCAAAACATCCTTGATGCGGTTGTATTCCTCCTTGGAATCAATGACGATACTGTCGAGGTCCTCGGTGACGGCATCGCGCACAATCCGCTCCACGAGATCGGGTTCCTGGTACAGACAGCAGGGGGCGCGTTTCTCGCCGGAGGTCTTCTGGATATCCTGCCAGGTGGCCAGCAGCGAGCGCATGTCGCGCACAAAGCTCGTGCTGGCGGCGCCGGCGCCGGCCGTGCGAATAATGAGCCCGCACCCCTCGGGCGTCGGCAGGCGGCTGAGCACTTTCTTCAGGCGTTTACGCTCCTTGTCATCCTCAATTTTGCGCGAAATACCGCGCAATTTACTGCCCGGCATGAGCACAAAATAACGGCTGGGAATACTCAGGCTGGCCGTCACGCGCGGTCCCTTGGTGCCGATGGAGCCCTTGGAAACCTGGACGCAGATTTCCGAGCCCACCGGGAAATGCTTGGAAATATCCTCGCGGGTGAACTGGCGCCGCCGGGGCATGGACCGGGCGGCCACACCCTCCATGGCTTCCAGGCGCGAGACATCCTCGGGGAACATGTCCCAGTAATGGATGAAGGCGTTTTTGCGCAGGCCGATATCCACAAATGCCGCCTGCAGACCGTCCTCCAGGTTCTGCACAAGCCCCTTGAACACACTGCCGACAATCCGTTCCTCGGCGGGATGCTCAATCTTGAAATCCTCCAGCTTGCCCCCTTCGAGCACGGCCACGCGCGTTTGCAGACTTTCCGCGCTGATAATGATTTGTTTCTGGTCGCTGCTTTTTTTCCGCCGGAATGCGAGCATAAAATTAAATCCTTTCATGGTCTTGACATTATCTCCATTCGCCCCGGATATATACGCTTTGCACAATACCCAGGGCTGACATTGTGCCAATCATAAACGTTCCGCCATAACTGATCAGCGGGAGGGGAATTCCCGTGATAGGCAGGAGGCCGATCGTCATCGCGATATTGACGAAGACATGACAGAACAACATGGTCGCAATCCCCACACATAACAGGCGGCCAATTTTGTCGGCCGCGGTTTCCGCCGCCCGCAAAAGCGCAACCAGCAGGACGCCAAACAGCGCAAGCGTGACGGCACAGCCCGCAAACCCTTTTTCCTCGGCAATCACCGAGAAAATAAAGTCGTTGGGCGCCACGGTCCGCGGCAAAAACCCCAGGAGATTCTGCGTTCCCTGAAGATAGCCTTTGCCCATGAGCCGGCCCGATCCAACCGCGATCTGGGACTGGGCCTTGTTCCATCCGGCGCCTAACGGGTCGCGGTCGCAATCCAGGAAAACCGCAATCCGGTCCCGCTGGTAAGGCGAGATGCCGATCCGGCGCATAAGCCGTTCGTGGGAGTGTTCATCCATGCCCAGCTTGGGCGGGATAATGATAAGCGCCAGCGCGCCGCTGGCCAGCATGAGCCCCAGCGCCGCCCACACGGCCAGCCGCCGGCCGGGTACGCCGGCGACCCACATAACTCCGGCCAGCATGGGCAGAAAAACAAACGCCGTGCCCAGGTCCGGCTGTTTGATGATCAGCGCCATGGGCGCCAGCGCCAGTGCCAAACCGAAGAGCACTAATCGCCTGCGGCGTAGATTCCTTCCCGGCCAACCGAACAAGCGGGCCATCAGGATGATGACCGCCAGTTTCATGAGCTCTGCCGGCTGAAGAATGTGGACCCCGGCCAGTTGGAGCCAACGCCGCGCGCCGTGAATTTTGAGCCCAATGTGCGGCACGAACACCAGCACCAGCAGGATCAGGCCGGCGGCATAAATCCACCAGGCCATGTGTGTCCAGCGGTGATAGTCAATGATCGCAAACCCCAGGAAAAACAATATGCCCATGGCAGCCCAACAGATCTGTTTAAGGAACAACGGCTGGGCCGGGGAATCCGGGTTGCCGTAGCCCGCGCTGAAAATGAAGGCAATCCCAATGCCAAGGAGCGCCAACATGGCGGCTACCAGGCTCCAATCCAGCCGGCGCAAAGGACGCAATGTGTTGATAAAACTCATCCGTTTCCTTCCCCGGCAAAAATTTCCCTCATTAACTGGCGCATGCGCGGGCCCACTGAAATTCCGCCCGAAACAGCGTCATCCATCACGATGGCCACGGCATAGCGCGGATGCTCGAACGGGGCGAACAGAATCATCCACCCGTGCTTCTGGCCGGCGCCTTTGCGGCCATATTCGGCCGTGCCGGTTTTGCCGGCCATGGCGACACCCTCCAGTCGGGCCAGGCGGCCGGTGCCTTCCGCATCCTGCACGACATCCCGCATGCCGTTTTTAACCAGGGCCAAGTGATCTGCCGACCAGTGCACGCGCCGGACAACGATCGGTGGAATATCCTGGAATTCCTTTTCGTTCGGCTCGCGCTTGGCCAGGACCAGGCGCGGCTGATAGAGGTATCCGCCATTGGCGATGGTCGCCGTCAGCACGGCCATTTGCAAAGGCGTCACTTGCAGCGCGCCCTGGCCGACCGCGATATTGCAGGTGTCGCCATCGCGCCACGCTTCGCCGAAGGTCTGGCGCTTCCAGGCCTTGCCCGGCAGAAGTCCGGCGCTTTCGCCGTTCAGGCTGATGCCGGTTTGCTGGCCGATACCGGCCGCTAACGCCATGTAATAAATGCCGTCAAACCTGCACTTCAGGCCTAATTGATAAAAAAATACGTTGCAGGAAATCCGGATGGCCCGGCGGAAATTAACGCGGCCATGCGCCGCGCCCATATAACAGGAGAACCGCTGATTGCCTAACTCGAAATAGCCCGGGCAATTCAGTGTCAAGTCGGGATCCACACCCTGCTCCAGGGCGGCGAGTGCCACCAGCGGTTTGAATATACTGCCCGGCGCATAGAGGCCGTTGAGGGCGCGGTTGAAGAGCGGCTTGCGGGTATCATTCAACAAACGACTCCAGTTATCCTGTGTGATTTTGGGACAGAACAGATTGGGGTCGAAGTCCGGGGCGCTGACCATGGCCAGCACATCGCCGTTGCGCGGGTCCACGACCACCACGGCGCCGACGGTATCGCCCATGACCTCTTCCGCTGCCCGCTGAATGCGCAGGTCAATGGCCAGCTTCAAGTCGCCGCCGGGCACCGGCTCGCGCAGGGCCGTTTCGTCATGCTTAAAGCCGATAACGTCCACTTGGACCAGCCGGCCACCCGCCCTGCCGCTCAATAGTTCGTCAAATCTTTTTTCCAAGCCGGTTTTACCGGTCAGGTCGGGCAGGTAATAATGATACCATTCATCCTCCTCGCTCTGAATTTCCGCCATACCAACAAACCCCAGCAGGTGGGTGAGGGTAGGGCCCTGGGGATAAAACCGGTCCGCGTCCACCACGATATCCACGCCCGGCAGGCGCGCGCCGGCTTCCGCCAGGCGGGCCATGGTCTGTTCGTCCACGCGCCGCCAGGCCACCAGTGGCAGGGCTTTGCGGCTGTAAAGATGGTCGGCAATCCGGGGCTGATCAATCTGCGGGGGGTACCCGATAATGGCGGCGATTTGGTGAATGGCTTTCCAAGTGTACATGGCTGTGTTCCGTCGTTTGCCCGCCGGCCGGAGTTCCTCCAGGTAGAGAGCGATTCCATAGTTGGGCGCATTGTCGGCCAGGCATACACCCTGGCGGTCATATATTTTTCCGCGGACACCCGGGATGCGCACGCGGCGCACGGACTGTTGTTCCAGGTTGTTCGCATAATGCTCGCCACGCCCCACCTGGATGTGCCAGAGCGCCAGTATCAGAATGCCCAATGCCGATAGGATGAGAATCTTCAGCCGGCGCAGTCGCGTATATTCATTTGTTGTCAGGTGCAGACTCATATGGGCGACTCCACAACAATATTGCCCGTCAACCGGTCGAGCCGTTCCAGAATGACGAATACGATCGGCACAAAAATCATGCCGAGCAGGGCGGTGCCGATGGCCTTGAGCGCGATCCAGAACCACGATACTTCCCGCAGGCTCTCCGCGCTGATCAGCAATATTGCATAGAGGCCGAACGTAAGTCCCAGGCCGGCCAAGAAGCCAAACACCATGTGCGTCACGCCCCGGGCGCTAAAAACCACGTCGCGGTAAAGCCACGCGACGATCCCCAACACGCAAAAGACAGCGGTGGAATAACCCATCGGCAGGGCTTCGAGACTGTCGCACAGCAGGCCGCCGGCGATGGCCGCTGTCACCAGCAGTGCGAGCGAGCGGTGGAGCGCGTAATAGAGCACGACACTCAGTACAAGCGGCGCCTTGGCCTGACCCAGCCAAGTCAGCCCCGGCAATACCTGTTGCGCCGCGGCGCCGATCAGCAGGGCCACGGCCATAATGACAAGGTTCATCATAGGAATTTCAAAGCAACACATATTCTGGATTCCCGTTTTCACGGGAATGACAGAGTGGGCGCGCGTGTTTGTCATTCCCGACTTGATCGGGAATCCAGGATTTTTTTTGTTGCCGCCTTTGGCGGCCTAATTTGATTCAGCCTCCGCTTTCGCATCGCGCGGGTTCTCATCACGACTCATCACGAACATCAGATCCAATGACCGGAAATTGGAGGTCGGCACGATATCGGCCGACTGGTATAATCCCGAGGGATCCAGGCGCACTTGGTCCACGCGCCCGATCACCAGTCCGGACGGGTATACGCCACCCAGTCCGGATGTAACCACTTCATCTCCCGGTATGATCTGTGCCGCCTTGCTGATGAAATCCATCCGGCAGGAAGCTTGCCCGCGCCAGGATACACCCTGGCCCCGGACAATACCGAACGCATCCAGACGGGTGAGCCGGGCCGATATCCTGCAGGCCGGGTCCACCAGGAACAGGACATCGCTCGTGGTTCTGGAAATCCGGATGATACGGCCGGCCAGGCCTGCGGGCGTGATGACGGCCATGTCCAGAGCAATGCCGTCGGCCAAGCCCTTATTCAGGCGGGCCGTCTGCCACCAGGCGTTCACGTCACGGGCAATGATTTCGGCGGCAATCAGGCGCCGTCCGACGTGCGCCGAAAGCCCCAGCATCTGGCGCAAGGCGCGGTTTTCCCGTTCCAGGGCCTGTGCCTGCCGCAGTTCCAGGCGCAATTGGGCGATTTCGGCCAGAAGCTGGATGTGGTTTGCGGTCTGTGGTTCGTTCGAAAACAAGCCGCGGCCTAACGTCAGTACGCGTGCCATGGGACGGGATAGGGGAAGCATTGCGTCACGCAGAAAGTTGTTCATGCGGGCGGTCGTGGAACCGGGCAGATTGAATAAAACGACAATCAGAATGCCGGCCAATATCAGAATATAAAAATTTCGCCTCACGCCAAAACTCCTAACCTTTCGACGCGGCGCAAAGCGCCTTGCTCAAGGTTAGCCCTGAGCGAAGGCCTGTCTTTAGGCCGTAGTCGAAGCCCGCCTGCCCTGAGCGAAGTCGAAGGGAAGGGTGATCTATTCATGGCTTCGCATGAATAGATCAGGCTAAACGGTTTCGGCGACGAAAGGAAACGAGGTGCCTTGCAGGCGTAATGGGATGAAAGGCTCTACGAGAAGCGGACGACAAGCCGTTATGCTTACCACGCGGCGCGCGTGGCTTAGAACGGCGTGCTGGCCACCTTGCGCAGGAACTTCAGCTCGTGCAGAACCATGCCGGTGCCTTCTGCAACCGCGCTCAGGGGATCGTCGGCCACATGCACAGGTAAGCCAGTCTGCTCGGCAATGAGCTTGTCAATGCCGCGCAAGAGGGCGCCGCCGCCCGCCAGGACCAAGCCGCGATCCACGAGATCGGCCGATAATTCCGGCGGAGAACGCTCCAGGGTAAAGCGGACGGCTTCCACAATCGTGGAAATGGGCTCATGCAGGGCTTCGCGCACCTCTTCCGTGGTCAGCGTCAGCGTTTTCGGCAGTCCGGCCACAAGGTCCCGTCCTTTGACTTCCATGCTGGTTTCCTCCGGCAGGGGGAAGGCGGACCCAATGCTGATTTTGATCTGTTCCGCGGTTCGTTCGCCAATCATCAAATTATACACTCGCTTCATGTACTGGATGATCGCCTCATCCATTTCGTCGCCACCCACGCGGACACTGCGGCTGAACACGATCCCGGCCAGCGAAATCAGCGCCACTTCCGTGGTGCCTCCGCCGATGTCCACGATCAT
>JBDRSI010000108.1:0-3691 GCA_043825055.1 Verrucomicrobiota bacterium | reverse complement strand
CGAGGGCGGCCAATCAGTGAGCATTATGGGAGACAACAGCGGCGGATATTACTGGCTGCGCTATACCGGCCGGCACTGGGAAATATACAATTACGCAACATCAGGCTACGTTGATAATAACAGCGTCGCCCGGCGCGCGTCGGCCAGCTGGGGAACCTCCGACCAGACAGAAATCTCAGCCGCCTACAATTTCAATCTTGTTCAAACCTATTATTACAATATTCATTCGCGCAATAGTTATGACGGATCAGGCGTCAAAGCCCTTGCCAACGTGCATGTTTCCGGCGACACGGACAACGCCTCCTGGGATCCGAACACCCAGCAATTTTATTTCTACCCCGGCAGCTATTTCGGGGAGCTCACCGTGCTTGATGTTTGCGCCCACGAATTCACGCACGCCGTCACCGAAAAAACCGCCGATCTGGTCTATCAAAATGAGCCGGGCGCATTGAACGAGTCATTTTCAGATGTTTTCGGTGCCATCATTGAATTCGCCAATCAGCCGGATGGACGCGCCAGTTATCCTGCCCGCACTGCCGGATATGCCGACTGGTTGATCGGCGAGGACTGCACCTATCCATACGATGTGGCCTTGCGCGATATGCGCAATCCCCGGCGCTACAGTAATCCAAGCAAATATCACGGAACAGACTGGTATTATGGCAGCGACGACAACGGCGGCGTCCATTATAACAACGGCGTTCAGAATCATTTTTTCTATTTGCTGTGCGAGGGCGGCAGCGGCAACAACGACAGCATCAGCTATAATATAACCGGCATCGGCGTTGAAAATGCGCGTCTAATTGCCTATCGGGCGCTCACTGTTTACTGCACCCGCAACACCGACTATGCCGCCGTGCGCACGGCCTGGATTTCGGCGGCCCAGGACTTGAATTCGTCCTGGGTCAGTTCTGTTCAGACGGCCTGGGCGGCGGTAGGTGTTGATGACACCGGAGTTACCACCACGAAAGTCGGTCCGGCGATCAAGGCCAATGGCGTAACAAATAATATCACCGTTAATTATCCCGATACGGTGTCCGTCACCGTGGAAATGAACGCAGACATTTATGCGGGCGTAGATGTTGACTGGTGGGTCGTGGCTCTTGCCGGATCGTCTTGGTTTTATATGGATAGTGCGGCAGGATGGACGCAGGAGGGCGCTTGGCGTCCAGTGTACCAAGGCGCTTTGGGAAATCTGCCAGCCACGAAAGTGTTGGACATGGCTGGTTTGCAAATTGGTTCATATACGTTCTGGTTTGCTGTTGATTATCCAATGGATGGGGTTTTAACAGAAGATGCTATTTGGTTTGATTCCGTGAATGTTACCGTGCAGTGAAATTTTGAAGCATCAATTGGCAATCCGTGGCCGCTCGACAAAGGAGGTGGAACAGAAAATAACGGAAGTCATGGAAATTTTGAGGCGGGCTGAATTCTAAAACACGCGGCGCCGGTCCTCAACGGTGCAGCGACAAACACAAACAGATTGGAGAACAAGATGAGAAAGTATATATTGATCATGGGATTGATTGCGGTCACGGCCATGCTGGGCACGGTCGCCCTGGCAAACGAAAAACCTCTCCAACCCCAGACCCAATGTCCGGTGATGAAGGGAAAGATTGATAAGTCGCTCTTTGTGGAATATGAAGGCAAACGGATATACGTCTGCTGTAAAGAATGTATAGAGACCGTAAAGAAGGATACTGCGAAATACATTCGCGAGCTTGAAGCCGGCGGGGTAAAATCGGAAAAGACCCAGACCACCTGTCCGGTTATGGGCGGAAAGATAGACAAAAAAACGTATGCCGATTACAACGGCAAGCGTGTCTATTTCTGTTGCTCAGGCTGTATCCCGCAGTTCAAGAACGATCCGGAGAAGTATCTGAAAAAGATGGAGGCGGAAGGCGTCGTGCCGGAACCCATACCATCTACGACGGACACGGGGAAAAAAGTAGTGCCTAATGACACCGGCGACCAGACGGCGCCTAAGACAGAACACAAACACGGCGGAGGGGGCTGTCATTGATGATCTGCCCGTCCGGCGGCAGGGAGATTGCCCAGCCGGAAGGCGTGATGAAGGATGCCGGGACAGAAGCAATGGAAAAATATTCTTCGCTGTCCGATTCTTTATTGCTATTGTATCGAGCAGGAAGTTGAATTTATGAATCCGAGCAAATTGTTCTGTCTTATTTTGACGACGGCCGGGTGGCTCTGTCTAGCAGGCTGTGCCTCGCTTCCCGAAAAGACTCTACACGCCAGGTACCGTGAAACACATCACACCGGTTATGAAGCGCCGGATATAGAAACGGGGATTGACGGAAATTCAACACTCGACGACTATCACCAATATGCCTTTACGCACAGTCCCGCGTTGCGAGCGGCCTTTGACCGCTGGAAAGCGGCGCTGGAACGTGTTCCCCAGGCGCGCTCCCTTGATGATCCGATACTGGCGTTCGAATACTTCATTGAACAGAGACAAACGCGCTACCAGGCGAGTTTGATACAGATGTTCCCGGCATTCGGCAAGTTAAGCCTGCGGGACAAACGGGCCGTGGCGGAGGCCGAGGCGGCCATGCGCACATTCGATGCCGAGCGGTTAACGCTGTTCGATCGCGTGGTCAAGGCGTTCTACGAGTATCATTACCTGTTCCGTGCAACCGAGGTTACCGATGAGAATCTCCAACTGCTCGCGGACCTGGAGAAAGTCGTGACAACCCGTTACAAGACCGGCCTGGCGCCTTTTGCCGACCTTATCAAGGTGCAGGTGGAGAAGGACCGAGTCGCCAACGAGCTGGCTACATTACGGGACGTGCGCGGATCAAAATCGGCCATCCTTGCCGCCCTGCTCAATCTTCCGGCACGCGCCGCGCTTCCATGGCCAAAAGTGGCTCCCTCCGGTCGCGCGCTCATTGACGAAACTGTTCTTGACGGCATGCTCGCGGATCTGAACCCGGAACTGAAAGCGGCGGACTCGATGATTGACGCCGCGGCCTATCGGGAGAAGCTGGCGTACAGGAGTTTTCTGCCGGATTTCATGCTGGGGGCAAGCTGGATGGTTATGCCGGGAATGGGTGGGACAGGCGATGAGTCCGATGTGGGCCTCATGGCCGGTATCACCGTGCCTGTCTGGTGGGGAAAATATCACGCTGAGATCAGGGAAGCCGGCGCCATGCATCGAGCGATGGTCAATAATAAAGACGATAGGCACAACATGCTCAAGGCCGAGCTGAGCACGGCAATCTTCAAATTCCGTGACGCTGAACGAAGGATCGGTCTGTTCACGAACTCGTTAATTCCAAAAGCTGTGCAGGCGCTCGGCGTGGCGAAACAGGAATTCTCAGCCGGCAAGACGGATTTCATGACGTTGATTGACGCCCAACGCACCCTGCTTGAGTTCAGCCTGATGGCCGAGCGCGCGGCGGCGGATCGCGAAATTGCGCTGGGAGAGATTGGCCGCAATATCGGGAAGTATAATGTCGGGGTTGAGGCTGGCGGCAAAACGCCCGGCAAGTAGTGCCTTAACATCAGGAACCGCTAAGAAAAACAAGAATATTTTACCGCGAATGAACGCGAATAGACGCGAATACCATGGAGGGCGATGGGCCACCATCGCCGCATTCCGGCGGTCGGGGCCGCCCGCCCTCCATCATTAGCGTTTATTAGCGTCCATTAGCGGTTGATTTCTTTGGGTTGC
>JBDRSI010000107.1:0-11321 GCA_043825055.1 Verrucomicrobiota bacterium | reverse complement strand
CGAGATGTTTACCAATGGATTCGCGATTAATTTGGCCTTTATGCTTATCGTAGTATTTCTGATATATGCTGCGGGAATATTTGTCACTCCCTTAATCCATTCTCCATTTGAAATGCCATACGAAGTTGAATAATTTTTTCTTATATTCAAAGCATCGCTTGTTGCAGAACCATTGTCATAATTGAATTTAATATTTGTTACTGTCATAGACACTACTACCACCCTCCCGGTCACCGCATTTCCACATTCTGCCGAAACAATCTGATAATCCGTCGCGCTGGTAGAAATCGCGCTGAATGTGTACGAATTACTGTCCATTCCACTCCCGCTCACAACTCCACCCCATACTGGCTTGCCGGAAGGCCATGCCGCGTTGGTCGGAACTTTGATCGCCTTAAAATCCACGGCAGTATCTTTACAAACACAGAGCGGATCAGGCATATCTTCCCATGAATTTGTACCGATCTTATATTGCAGCGGTGACTGTAGAGCAACTACACCCAAATCTACCTGGTCATAAAAATTTGTATTATCTACTGACGTTGCCCGCACCTTGTAATTCGTGACAACATTTCCCGGAGTCACGCCAGCAAAATGCCAGTCGTTTGATGTCTGTATTACCGCTCCACTTGTCAGGCCATCCGGATTTATTGTCCACGTTACGCCGTTGGGAATATTGGTTCCTGCTACCGAATATTGCACATTGCTGCCACCTACGCACCTTACCGCATCACGTGGCGTAATCCAGATGTCCGGAATGCTCACTTGATAATAGACATTCGTAATATCAACATTAAATTCCTTTGACTCACTCTGATTGGCTCCAGGATAATTATTGGTCGCCGCGTTCAGATGCGGTCCAACATCCACCACGTTTGACATTGGCGCATAATCCCAAAGGCTTCCAACCATTACATTCGTTATTGCCACTGGAACTCCGTTGGTAGTAGCTCTCCACCAAACCGAGGTTGACGACTGGAACGCAATCCGGTTCTGCAAAATCCAAAGATAAGCGCCCCAACTTCCAGATGCACTCTTAGTTCCCCGAACCCAGCCGACATTGTCAAATATTTTCCCCGGATAATTTGACGGAGTCCCTTGATAAATTACAGCCGCATTCCAAGCACCCTGGGGAGTATCATAACCAAGAGCAATAGCTTCTTGTTGTTCAATCGCATATGTACCGTTCGTATCAATCTTAACCGGTTCCCCTTTCACGGTATCCGTCAATTTCTCTGTCTCCATGAACAACTGATCCACCGTCGGAGTCCCCTGAAGATTGAATTCCACCGGCGTAAATGTCCGTTTTGTATGATACGTATCTTCGGCTTTTACGGTCTGCAATATACCTAAAATTCCTACCAGCATTAAGACCAGCCAGAATTTTCTGCAGCGGTTAATGGTATTATTGGCAATTAGCATTTTCCTGCCCTCTGCTGTCTGTCGTCCGTCGTCTGCCCTCTGTCGTCTGTTCTACGTATAGCGCAGCACTTCTTCGGCCGTGGTATAGCCGTCCAGGATATTACGGACGCCGTCATCGCGCAGTAGGCGCATGCCCAGTTCAACGGCTTTGGCACGGATGGTCAGGGTTGGTCTGCGCTCGTTGATCAACTCGCGGATGGGCTCCGTCACCGTCATGTATTCCACCAGGGATTTACGGCCGTGGTAGCCGGTCTCGTGGCATTCGGGACAACCTTTGCCGTAGAAAAACGACCGACCCGTCACGGCTTCCTCGGTCAGATCGAGACGATCCAAAAGGGCCTTATCGGGTTGCAGTGGCGTCTTGCATTTCTGGCAGATGATGCGGACGAGGCGCTGGGCCAGCACGGACTCCAGCGTGGAAGAAATCAGAAATGGCTCAACGTTCATATCAATCAAACGGGTTACGGCGCCGGCGGCGTCATTGGTATGCAGGGTGCTGAGCACCAAGTGGCCGGTCAGCGACGACTGGATGGCAATCTGGGCCGTTTCCAAGTCGCGGATTTCACCAACCATGATAATGTCCGGGTCCTGGCGGAGGAAGGCGCGCAGACAGCGTTGGAACGTCACCCCGATGGCCTCATTGGCCTGCACCTGGATGATGCCCTCGATATCGTATTCCACCGGGTCCTCCACGGTCAGCAGTTTCATGTCCACGGTGTTAATGCGCCGCAGGGCGGAATAGAGCGTCGTCGTTTTACCGGAGCCCGTCGGGCCGGTGACGATGATAATGCCGTTGGGCTTCTGGATGTCCTGGCTGAAGGTATCGTAGACTTCGGTGGGCATGCCCAGATTTTCCAGTTCCAGGGACACGGTGGAACGGTCAAGAATACGCAACACAACGCTTTCGCCAAACTGGGTCGGCAGGGTAGACACGCGGAAATCAATCTGGCGCCCGAGCATGTTCATCTGCAGGCGTCCGTCCTGGGGCAGGCGCCGCTCGGCGATATTCAGGCCGGACATGACCTTGATGCGCGAGATGACCGGGAGCGCCAGGCGCCGTGGGGGCGGCGACATTTCATAGAGCGCGCCATCAACCCGGTAGCGGATTTTGAATTCCTGCTCGAACGGTTCAAAATGCACATCCGAGGCCTTCGACTGGACGGCCTCGTAGAGCACCAGGTTGACGAAACGCACGACGGGGGTGGCATTGGCGGCCTGTTCGAGGCCCGTTTCATCCTCCTTGCCCTCGGTCAGCTCCACGACTCCGCCCGCGTCCATATCCAATTCCAGTTTATTGAGCATATCGTTCATGGAATCGCTGTCTTCTCCGTAAAACTTATTGACCTTGGATTTAACATCCTCCTCGCGGGCCAGCACAAAGGTGAGGTCGCGGGTCAGCACGAACCGGATCTCATCCACCATCGCCGGCTCCAGTAGCTGGGATATGGCCAGCACGACGCCGCTGGCATCCAGGCTGATCGGCACCACGCTGTACATGCGCGCCACACTGGCGGGGATGGCCTTGACCACTTCCTCGGGGATCTCGCGCTCCGCCAGGTTGATGACCGAGGTGCCCAAGTGGCTGGCGATCATGACCAGCAGGTCGTCCTCCTTGACGATGCCCAGATCCATGATCACCTTGCGCGCGGCGTTCCCGGTACGCTTCTGTTCCTCCAGGATCTCCTCGACCTGGGTGGCGTTGACCACCTTGCTATCTCTGAGAAGCTGTAACAGAGGGTCCACGTGTGTTGCTTCCGCCATAACTAAATCCTTACTTGTGTTTGACGGGGCCTGTTCTCAGTCTTTCGACGATAGAATCCGGGTCCTGGGCCTTGGTAATCAGGTGTTCGTAGCTGATAATGCCCTTTTCATAGAGAAACATCAGGTGGGCATCCAGGGTAATCATCCCCCACTTGGCGCCGGTTTGAATGTCCGAGGTGATCCGAAAGCTCTTGTTGTCCCGGATCAGGTTCTGAATCGAAGGCGTTGTGATCATGATCTCAAAAGCCGCCACGCGGCCGGGACGGTCCTGCCGCACGATGAGCAGTTGCGAGACCACCGCGATAATGCTGGAGGCCAATTGCGTGCGGATTTGCTCCTGCTGGTTCGTCGAAAACGCGTCCACGATGCGGTCCACCGTGCGCGCGGCGCCGGTCGTGTGCAGAGTGGCCATTACGAGATGGCCGGTTTCCGCGGCCGTAATGGCCGCTTCCATGGTTTCCAGGTCGCGCATTTCGCCCACGAGAATGACGTCCGGGTCCTGGCGTAGCGCCCGGCGCAAGGCCTCCTTGAAATTGGGCACGTCCACACCAATCTCGCGCTGGGTGATGATTGAACGCTTGTGCTCGTGGTAATATTCTATCGGATCCTCGATGGTGATAATATGACAGTCCCGCTCGATATTGATCAGGTTGATCATGCTGGCCAGGGTCGTGGTTTTGCCGCTCCCGGTCGGGCCGGTTACCAGGATCAGGCCGCGCGGACGATATAACATATCCTTGACCTGCGCCGGGAGCCCGATCTCATCCAGGGTGACCAGTTTGTTGGGAATCAGCCGGAGCGCCATTCCAACATGGCCTTTCTGCTTGAAGACACTGACACGGAAGCGCGCCTTGTCGCCAAAACTGAACCCAAAATCGCATCCGCCGATCTCGCGGATTTTCTGCTGGTAGCTTTCGGAAGTGATGCTTTTCATCAGCCGCTCGGTGTCCTCCGGCATCAGCGGCCCGCAATCCAGGGGTTGCAATCCGCCATTGATGCGCAACATGGGCGGCAGACCGACGGTCAGGTGCAGGTCGGAGGCGCCTTCGCCCACCTCAGATTCCAACAGTTCGTTCATACCGATTTTATTGGGTGTCATGGTCATGGTGAATTAGTCTCCCATCGTCGCGCAGAGCACTTCCTCCAGAGTCGTAATGCCGGACACCACCTTGCGCAGGCCATCCTCGCGCAGGGTCCGCATGCCCAACTCCCGTGCCCGGGCGCGCAGTTCAACCAGCGGGGTTTTATTATAGATCATTTCGCGCACTTCATCATTAATCACGAAAACTTCATAAAGGCCCTTGCGCCCGCGATAGCCCGTCTGCCCGCAGGCGGCACACCCTTTGCCCTTGAGTAGCTTGACGTCCTTGAACTGGATGGCGGCACTGCCCAGCAGGCCGATCTCCCGTTCCGTGGGCGTGCAGGGCGCCGCGCATTTCTCGCAGATCACGCGCACCAGGCGCTGGGCAATCGTCGCCCGGATGGAAGACGCCAGCAGGAACGGCTTAACCCCGATATCCATGAGCCGCGGGATGGCGCTGGGAGCGTCATTCGTGTGCAGTGTGCTGAACACTAAGTGACCGGTCAGCGAGGCTTCGATGGCAATTTCCGCCGTCGGGAAGTCGCGAATTTCGCCCACCATGATGATGTTGGGCGCCTGACGCATAATGGAGCGCAGGACCGCCGGGAAGGTAAGCCCTATGTCTTCGCGCACCTGCACCTGGTTGATGCCGGAAATCCGGTATTCAACCGGGTCCTCCACCGTGATGATCTTGCGATCAGGCCGGTTCAGGTGATTGAGGCAGGCGTAAAGCGTCGTGGTCTTGCCCGACCCGGTCGGACCGGTCAGCAGTAGAATGCCGTCGGGCATGCTGATCAGGCGCTCAAAGATCTGCTGATCGTCGGCGAACAGACCCAGTTTTGGCAGGCCGAGCAGGAGGCTCTGCTTGTTGAGAATACGCATGACGATGCTCTCGCCGTGGGAGGATGGCACGGTGGATACGCGCAGATCCAGGTCTTCGCCGGCCACATTGATCTGAATGCGGCCATCCTGGGGCACCCGTTTTTCGGAGAGCTTCATGCCCGCCATGAGCTTGATGCGGCTGAGGATCACGGCCTGCAGACGCTTGGGTGGGGGTTCCATTTCGCGCAGGACACCGTCAATACGGTAGCGAATGCGAAAGCGCGTTTCGAGCGGCTCGACGTGAATATCGGACGCCCGACTGCGCTGGGCCTCCATGATGATCAGGCTGACCAGCTTGATGATCGGCGTATCCACGTCGGTGGCCACCGTTTCATCCGCCGTATCGTCCATGCGCACCTGGGCATCCGCTGACTGGCTGGGGTTCTGCAGCAGTTCCTCAATGGATTTTTCGGCGCGGCCGTAATACTTATCCAGCGCCTCGCTGATTTCCTCGTCCGCCGCCACGACGCCGTCCACGTTGCGCTTAAGCAGATAGCGCAGGCTATCCAGGGTCTCAATATTCAGGGGATCACTCAGGGCCACGCTGAGCGTGTTTTCGCTGTCGAAGACGGGCACCACTTTATACCGGCGGGCAATGGCCGCAGGCACCTGCTGGATCACTTCCTGGGGGATTTCATGGTCGGCCAGCACGATGACATCCATGCCCAATTGCATGGCCACGGTCTTCAGCACCTCCAGTTTGGAGATGATCCCCTGCTCGACCAGCACATCCAGGATGCTCTGGTGCGCTCCGCCGGCCGCGGCTTTGGCTGCCTCAATCTGCTCAGGCTTGATTAGCCCAACATCCTTGAGGATCTCTATGATATAATCATCATTGGCGGTCATAAAAATGTCGAATTACGAATTGCGAATGTCGAATACCAGGCCCAAAATGGACCACACTATTATCGCTCCAAACCGGCGCGGGCGGTCTTTTTTGAAGCAATTCCATCCAATACAACGCTTCATCCGCTTCTTCTTCAACTATCGCCATTTTCGCTATAAAGTCCAGCTTCGATTTCGCACGATCCAGCCTTCGTAGCCATTACTACGGCGGAGTAGGCCAGGCTGACCGGTAATTATACATGATGACATAAGTATTGCAGCATTCTGTCATCCTGAGCGCAGCGAAGGATCTCGATTCGGTTAACCAGCCTTGAGATTCCTCGCGAAGCCTGTCCTGAGCGAAGCCAAAGGGCTCGGAATGACAAGCGGCTAAACATGCCGTGTTATTTCGCATGATTCGTCATTCGACACTCATCATTCGCCATTTAATTGCTTCTTCAGCAAGTCCTGCGCAATCTGCGGATTGGCTTTGCCTTTACTAAGACGCATGACCTGGCCCATCAGGAATTTGAACGCGGCTTCCTTGCCGGCCCTGTAATCGGCCGCCGACTTGGGATTGCCGTCAATGGCTTGGCGCACCAGGGCTTCCAACGTCCCGGTGTCGCTCACCTGCGCCAGTCCCAGTTGACCGACCAGCTCGGCGGGATCGCCGCCCTTGTCAAACAGCAGCGCAAAGATGGTCTTGGCGCCGACGGCATTGATCGTATGGGACTCGACCAGTTTGATCAAGCCGGAGAGCGCCTGGGGTGTGATCCTGACCTGCCGAATCTCAATTTCCTTCTCCGCCAGCAGGTGCATCATTTCCGTCATCATCCAGTTGGAAACTATTTTGGGATTGGCCGCGCCGCGCGCCGCCTCCTCGAAGAAATCCGCCACGTACTTATCCGCGGAAAGCACCTTGGCATCATAGGAAGGCAGAGCATACTCACGCTCCAGCCGCTCGCAACGCTGACGGGGCAATTCCGGCAACATGCCTTCCCACGCCTTGATCTGTTCGGCCGAAAGCGCCACCGGCATCAGGTCGGGATCGGGAAAATAGCGATAGTCGTGGGCATCCTCCTTGGTGCGCATGGTTTCGGTCACCCCCGCTTCGGCGTCAAAGCGACGCGTTTCCTGCGGAATCGCACCGCCGGCGGCGAGCACGGCGATCTGCCTCTGAAGCTCGTACGTAAGGGCCTGGTACACGCCCTTGAAGGTGTTCATGTTCTTAATCTCGGTTTTGGTGCCGAGCGCGGCCTGCCCTTCCGGCCGCACACTGCAGTTGACATCACAACGCATATTGCCCTCTTCCAGGTTGCACGCGCTGATGAGGCCATAAACCAGGATCTGCTTGAGCGCCAACAGGAAGGCGAAGGCCTCCTCCGGCGAGTGCATGTCGGGCTCGGTCACAATTTCCATCAGCGGATGACCCGCGCGGTTGAAATCCACCCGGCTCTGGTCGCGGATGTGCATGTTCTTGCCGACGTCCTCCTCCAGGTGAATACGGGTCAGTTGAACCGTCCGGGATTGCCCCTGGCAATCAATCTCCACCGCGCCGCCGAGGCACAAGGGCTGGTCGAACTGGGTAATCTGATAATTTTTCGGCATGTCCGGGTAGAAATAGTTTTTACGGTCAAACTTGCTCCACGGATTGATGCGCGACCCTACCATGAGCCCCGTCATGACTGTCAGGCGAATGGCTTCCTGGTTGATGACCGGCAGGGCCCCGGGATACCCCAGGCAGACCGGGCAGACCTGCGTGTTGGGCGCCGCACCAAAGTCGGTCCGGCAGGCGCAGAACATCTTGGTCCGCGTCTGCAACTGGACATGCACTTCCAGGCCGATGGTAGTCAGGTAGTTCATCACGCTGAATTTTCGATTGCCGATTTACGATTGCCGTCCCGCCTGCGCTTCAGTTTTACATTCGACGTTGGACGTTCGATGTTGGATGTTTGCTTTCTCCGGCGTCTGTCGTCCGGCGTCCGGCGTCTGTCGTCTGATGTCCGTCGTCCCGCCTTCGCCAAGGCTTCGGCGGGCAGGCTGTTGTCCGTCATCCGTAGCGCTCGGGCGAAGGAGGGTCCGGTTTACACCGCCGCCAGTCGGTGGTCTGTTCATAAGCAAAGCCAACCCGTAATATGGTTTCCTCGCCGAAGGCCGGCCCGACGATTTGGAGCCCCACCGGTAGGTTGGCACTTGTGAAACCGCAGGGAACCGATAGCGCGCAGATGCCGGCCAGGTTCACCGATGCCGTAAAAATGTCGCTCAGATACATCTGGAGCGGATCGGCGGTTTTTTCGCCGAGCCGATACGCTGCCGTCGGGGCCACCGGCGTCAGAAGCGCATCGCACGACTGAAACACTTTTTTAAAATCGGCACGGATCAAGGCGCGCACTTTCTGGGCACGGACATAATAAGCATCATAATACCCGCTGCTGAGCACATAGGTGCCCAGGATAATGCGGCGCTTGACTTCCGTCCCAAACCCGGCCGCGCGGGTGCGCGTGTACATGGCAAAGGGATCCGTGGCGTCTTTGACCCGCAATCCATAACGCACGCCGTCGAACCGTGCCAGGTTGGCCGAGGCTTCCGCGCAGGCAATGATGTAATAGGTGGCAATGGCGTAGGGTGTCGCAGGCAGGCCGACCTCCACAATGCGCGCGCCCAGGCCCTCGCAGTGACGGATGGCCTGCTGAATGCAACGCGCCACCTCCGGATCCACGCCGGCAATAAAATACTCCTTGGGCAGGCCCAATTTAATTCCCGTCAAGTCCTTCCGCAGGTTTGCCTCGTAGTCGGGCACCGGCGCCGGGATGGACGTGGAATCCATGCCGTCATGACCGGCCATGACCTGAAGCAACAGGGCGGCGTCACGGATATCCTTGGTCATGGGTCCGATCTGGTCCAGCGACGAAGCGAAAGCCGTGAGTCCGTAGCGCGAGACCCGGCCATAGGTCGGCTTGAGACCAACACAGCCGCAAAATGACGCCGGCAGGCGCACGGACCCGCCCGTATCGGTGCCCAACGCGGCCATGGCTTCATCGGAGGCAACGACCGCGCCAGACCCGCCGCTCGAACCGCCGGGCACGCACTCCAGGTTCCAGGGATTGCGCGTTATTTTAAAAGCCGAGTTTTCGGTTGTGGATCCCATGGCAAACTCATCCATGTTGGCACGCCCCACGAACAGAGCGCCCTCGGCACGCAATCGGGCAATGGCCGTGGCGTCATAAGGCGAACGATACCCCTCCAGCATGCGGGAAGCGCACCGGCAAGATTGGCCCTGAACATTGAGCAGGTCCTTGACCGCAATCGGTATGCCCAGGAGCTTGCCTTTGTGCCCCTTCTTGCGGAGCGCGTCGGCGGCCTCGGCCTGCCGGAGCGCGTCGGCTTCATCCACCTCCAGGTAACCCTGGATCTGCTTGTCCCGCGCGCGAATCGCGCCCAGGAGCGTTTCGACCAGTTCCCGGGAGGTGCCGGTTCCCTGATCAAGGCGCGTGATGGCCGCATGCACGGTTAATTCATTCCACGCCGGCATACCATTCATTCCTTAGACGATTTTCGGGACCAGAAATTGTTCGTTGTCGTGCACGGGGGCGTTGGCCAGAACAACTTGGCGATCAAGGCCGCAGCGCTCCTCATCCTTGCGCAACACGTTGGCAATCTGCTCGGTATGGGCCATGGGTTCAATCGCGGAGACATCCACATGTTCAAGGTCTTTAACGTAGTCCACGATCTGCGTCAACTGCGCCTGAAAGGTTTGCAGTTCGGCGGCGGTCAATTGAATGCGAGCCAGGTTGGCGACATAGGCAACGTCAATTTTTTCAGCATTGCGCGCTGGCGTTGAATTCGTCATGCTTTTGGCTCCTCCCGTGGCCGGATATCAGGAATGATCGGGTTGATTATTGCCGAATGCACAGCGTGTGTCAATTCGCAATGCGGCCGGATTTTGCGGCGCGATTTTGCAATGCCTTCCATTTGGGTAAATTTTTTCTGTCATTCCCGACTCGATCGGGAATCCAGGAAAATTCATCCATCGCGGCAGACTGGATTCCCGCTTTCGCGGGAATGACAACATTGGAGTCTGCCGCCCCCATCCCTATAACGGATGGATCACATAAAATTTATTTTGCTTGACGCTTATCGTCAAGCTTGCCATATTGCCCGCCACTTATGGGACAACAATTACGATCTCGAGTAAAACGGCATCGGCGGGAACGTTGGATTGAGCGCAAAAAAAAGGCCGCGCATCTGGCGGCCAAGACCAAGCCAAAGACAGCTCCGGCGCCCACTCCTGCTCCCGCGCCTGCCGTCGCTGCCAGCGCACCAACCGTGCCGGCCACAGTCGGTGTGCCGGCCGCAGCCAGTGTGCCGGCCACAGCCTGAAGCAAGCCAATCGGCGTGCACCGCCAATCGGCGGACGGTTTCAGCCGGAAGGCTGTGTGCTGACTTACAGGAGTCGCTCCTGTAAGCTTTTCGGCTTAAGACCCAGCCGCTGGTAACAAAGGTCCGTGACCACACGCCCCTGCGGGGTGCGCTTGAGGTAGCCTTCCTGGATAAGGTAGGGCTCATACACTTCCTCCAGGGTATCGGGCTCCTCCCCCACGGAGACGGCCAGCGAACTGATCCCCACCGGACCGCCCGCAAACTTCTCGACGATCACCCGCAAAAGGCGCTTGTCCATTTCGTCAAGCCCGTGCTTATCAATGTCCAGCATGGTCAGGGCCTGGTCGGCGATCGTATGCACGATTTTATTGTTGGCCTTGACCTGGGCATAATCGCGCACCCAGCGCAAGAGGTTGTTGGCAATTCGCGGCGTGCCGCGCGCGCGCCCGGCGATTTCACGGGCGCCGGGATCGTCAATATCCACGTTAAGAATGCGGGCGGAGCGCAGCAGAATGGCCTTTAAATCATCCGCTCCGTAATAATCCAGGCGGCAATTCATGCCAAAACGCGTGCGCAAGGGGGCCGACAACAACCCACTCCGGGTTGTCGCGCCAATGAGCGTGAACTTGGGCAAATTGAGCCGCACGGAGCGCGCATGCGGCCCCTGGTCAATCATGATATCAATGACAAAATCCTCCATGGCCGAATAGAGGTATTCCTCCACCGATTTCTGCATGCGATGAATTTCATCAATGAAAATGATGTCGCCGCGCTCGGCGCTGGTGAGCAGGCCCGCCAGGTCGCCCGGCTTCTCGATCACCGGACCGGAGGTCGCCCGCAGGTTGACGCCCATGGCATCGGCCAGGATATAGGCCAGCGTCGTTTTGCCCAGACCCGGCGGGCCGGAGAACAGGACATGACCTAACACATCCTGGCGGCCGCGGGCGGCTTCCACAAACAGTTCCAGCCG
>JBDRSI010000106.1:0-3220 GCA_043825055.1 Verrucomicrobiota bacterium | reverse complement strand
CCATCCTGATCGTCGAGTTTGCCAAAACCAGTTATGAAGGCGGCATGTCCGCGGTGGATGCCGCCCTGCATGGCGCCCGTATCAGACTGCGTCCGATCCTGATGACGGCCTTCTCGTTTATCATGGGCTGTGTGCCGCTCTGGATCGCCACCGGCTCCGGCGCGGTCTCGCGCCAGGTGCTCGGCACGGCGGTAATCGGCGGCATGCTGGCCGCCACCTGCATTGCCATTTTCATCATTCCGGTCTCCTTTTCCTTTATCCAGCATTTGATTCATGGCAAGGAACCGCCGGCCAAGCCTGATTTGCCGGAGAAAAAATTGCCCGGCAACCACCATGCCCAATTCAATGCTTAGAAATTTCCAAGTAACGCATATTCTGGATTCCCGTTCCCCGATCAAAGTCGGGGACAAGCTTCACGGGAATGACCCCGCTTCGCTCGGAGGCTACGCGGGGCAGGCAGAATGGGCGCGTGTATGTCATTCCCGACTTGATCGGGAATCCAGTGTTTTTTTGTCGCCGCCTTGGGCGGCTTAATTCATATGAAATTAATGTTAACAATGATGCCGCGCGTTGCGGCGCTGGTCTTGACACTCCTGCTGGCCGGCGGGTGCGCCATGGGCCCCCGGTTTAAGACGCCGGTTGTGGATGCGCCCGGCGGGTTCCTCGGTCAGGGCGTTACCAGCCAGCAGTCCCGACTCCAGGAGGTCGGGATGGCCGACCTGCCGTGGTGGGATGTGTTTGCCGACGACACGCTCCACGAACTGGTTCGAGCCGCGCTCACCAATAATTACGATCTGCGCATCGCCATTAAGCGCGTTGATGAGTACCAGGCGCTGGCGGCACAGTCGCGCGCCCAGTTTTTCCCGCAGATCGGTTATCAAGGCGATCTGGAGCGCAGTCGCAACGCGTTTCGCGGCAATGCTTCGCCCGCCGGCGGCCAAACGGGAAACCCCCTGATGCTGGCCGCCTCGGCCACATGGGAGCTTGATCTCTGGGGCCGTATCCGCCGCCTGAACGAAGCCGCGCAAGCCCAGTTGTTGGCCGTCACCGAAAACCGGCGCGGGGTCATGCTGACGATGGTCTGCAGTGTGGCCCAGGCCTATTTCGAACTGTTGGAACTGGACCTGGAGTTAGAGATCGCGAAGCGAACAACGCTTTCGTTTGAAGAAAGTCTGAATATTTTCAACCAGAAACTGGCCGGCGGCGCCGCCTCGCGGCTGGAAACCTCCCGGGCCGAAGCCGCCGTGGCTTCAACCGCCGCCACAATTCCCGACCTGGAGCGGCGGATTGTGATCAAGGAAAACCAGATCAATCTCCTGCTCGGCCGCAATCCAGGGACAGTGCCGCGTGATACAACCCTGCTCCGGCAGGATACGCCGCCGGAAGTGCCTGCCGGGTTGCCCTCCGACCTGCTTCGGCGCCGGCCGGATATCCGCGCGGCGGAACAGACCCTGCGCGCGGCTAACGCCCAGATCGGGGTCGCCATCGCCCAGTGCTTCCCTAAGATCGGCCTGACCACGCTATTCGGGCGCGTGAGCCCGGACTTGAACTCGTTCAACAGCGAGGCAAAAGCCTGGAGCATCGGCGGCAACCTGGCCGGGCCGATTTTCCAGGGCGGCGCACTGCTGGCCCAGATTCGCCAGGCGCGCGCGCAAAGCGAAGAAGCGGCCATTACCTACGAACAGACCGTGCGCACGTCATTCCAGGACGTGGCCAACGCGCTGGTCACGCGCGTCAAGCTGGAAGATGTTTTCATCCAGCAAGCGCGCTGTGTGCGCTGTTATGCGGATTCGGTCGCGGTGTCGCGCGACCGCTACGTCGCCGGCAAGGCCAGTTATTACGAGGTGCTCGAAGCCCAACAGATGTTGTTCCCGGCCGAAAACAACCTGGCGCAGACCCAGCTCAACCGCCGGACGGCCGTTATTCAGCTTTACAAGGCGCTGGGCGGCGGATGGAATCTGCCGGACGAACAATGGGGCTCAACAACCCCGTAAGCCGTGGAGGCCAAGACCCCGCCACCGGTGACGCCCTCTTGTCCCGCCGAAGCATCATAGCGCAGGGAGATGCCGTTTTCCTTTCCCTTAGGCTTAGCTTATATCTGGTGCGGGGACTCACACCCCGCTTGCAACGCGCCATGTCCAACATTGCGGGTCAGGCGCGGCCCGCTTCGGGCCGTCACATGCACTCGCTTGTTCGGTCTATATCTTTTCAGGACGCCGGACTTGTCGTTTGAGTTCGTCGGTGAGTAAGTTCCATAACCGGGGATGTGTCTCCACCAGCCGGGCAATATCCGCAAGATCTTTGATCTGCTTGCTTTGTCTTCGTTCAGGCTCGGACCATGCCTTCATCTTACCTCTGAAAGTGTCTTCCAGAGAAGCTACTCTCAAGAGAATGCCATGAACATCAGCTGGAACGGCTCGGCCGGGGAAATCTCGATAGAAATCCTCCGTGCTGAGTTGGATACTGACTGTCGAATGTCCCTGAAAGTTGATGGACCACTCGAATCTCTCGGAACGAAACCCCGCCTTCTCAAGCAGTGAGACCGTGCGTTCGATTGAATCTGACGCAACGACGAAATCCACATCCTGGGTTACCATGGGTTGTTCTGCCCAGTGGTTCACCGCCACACCGCCTATGGCACACCATGCGACGTCCGCTCTTTCGAGGCAGTCAACGAGTCTCATGACATCATTCGTTCCGCCGGAAGTCTGCCAATCGTAAAATTGTTTTGCAGTCATAACTGTACGCTACCAAATCGGCCTGTCGGTTGCCACCTTTTTTTGGGCCGAACGCTCGCCTTCACCATTTGGCAACCCGTCAGGGTTGGCAATACAGTGCGAGGCGTTGTTGGGCGCATCTCATTTCTTGAATAAATCTGAGTGGGTGCCCATCCGTTCAAAGATGAGCAGATTGTTCTCGATCTTGTAGATCAACACCCAGTCTGACTCAATATGACAGTCACGACGACCAACATAGTTGTCAACGAGGCGGTGATCGCGATGGATAAGGTCGAGAGGCTGGTCCGCCATAGCTCCTGGCGTGCCCTCCATAGCTCCCGGAGCGACGGCGGAAGCGAAAAATCTCCAAATCGCAGATTTGGGCCATTTTTGAGATCCCTCATTGAATCTATCGATTTTCCTTGAATATCCTCGTTTGTCACGGCACTCTACCCCCATTCAATAGGCATTCACAAAGACGTCACCCCACGCCAGTTGCATTT
>JBDRSI010000105.1:0-13924 GCA_043825055.1 Verrucomicrobiota bacterium | reverse complement strand
AGGCTGGATAAACAAATACAAGGTGTATATTTCCGCTGCGTATGGAGAACGAATTGCATCAGCATACTGGGTGACAGGCAAGCCGTTTTTGGGAGAACCGGGAACATGTTGCTCTGAGACTTATCTTGTTATCGGACCATGTTCGTCAAAAAAGGAAGCCGGCAACATAATGGGTTATATTCGAACCCGGTTTTTCAGGTTTTTAATTCTATTGGTAAAAAACACTCAGCACGCTCCCAAGAAAGTATTTTCGTTTGTGCCTGTTCAGGATTTCAGCGAGCCATGGACTGACGAAAAATTGTACAAGAAGTATAGCCTGGACAAGAAAGAGATAGCGTTTATCGAATCAATGGTTCGTTCAATGGAGTCGGACAATGAGTAAAGAGTTCTTTCCCCAGCGGCCGGATTCCAGGCCAACGATCTACGCCTATGAGGACACCAATCCTCAATACCGGGGCTTGCTTAAAATCGGTTATACCACGGTGGATGCCCATGCGCGCGTGGCGCAACAGTATCCGACGCTGAGACCCGGCAAACCGCCCTACCGGATCGTGCTTGAAGAGTCCGCGATGCGCAATGACGGCACGACTTTCATCGATCATGATGTTCATCGCCATTTAAGAATCGCTGGCAAAAGAAATCCCGAAGGCGAATGGTTCAAGTGTTCGGTTAAAGATGTTAAGGCGGCCGTCATAGCCCTTAAGACTGGAGAGATGAACGAGGAAAACCGTTCGCTTGATTTCAAGATGCGGCCCGAACAGGCGACGGCGGTGGAAAAAACCGCTGATTATTTCAAAAGTTTTGGAAAAGACAACTCGGGCAAGCCTCCTCACTTTCTGTGGAACGCGAAAATGCGGTTCGGCAAGACGTTTGCTGCCTATCAACTTGCAAAGAAAATGGGCTGGCGCAAAGTGCTGGTACTTACATTCAAGCCGGCAGTACAGAACGCCTGGGAAGAGGATTTGAAGTGCCACATTGATTTCAAGGGCTGGCAGTTTATATCGCCGGGTGGATTGGCATACGAGGATGCGGATAAGAAGAAGCCGTTTGTGTGCTTCGGATCTTTTCAGGATTATCTGGGTAAGAACAAAAGCACGGGCGGGATAAAGACCAAAAACGAGTGGGTTCATGCAACCCATTGGGATTGCGTGATTCTCGACGAATATCACTACGGAGCATGGCGAGAGAACGCGAAGGAACTATTTGAGGCTGAAGACAAGAAGGAAATCGCGTTTGGGGAAGGCGAAGGCATTGAGGATTTCGACGAAGAGATTATGCCGATCACGACGGGCGGCTATCTGTATCTTTCCGGCACGCCTTTCCGGGCTATCGCATCAGGCGAATTTATTGAGGAGCAGATTTTCAACTGGACCTATTCGGATGAACAGCGGGCTAAACAGGAATGGGAAGGCGAGGGAAACCCCTACGCGGCGCTCCCCCGCATGGTGTTGCTGACCTATCAACTGCCTGATTCGATCCGCGAAATCGCCATGCAGGGCGAGTTTAATGAGTTCGATCTGAATATCTTCTTTTCCGCTTCGGGTGTTGGGGATAAGGCGAAGTTCGCCTATCATGATCAGGTACAGAAGTGGCTGTCGTTGATCCGAGGCGGATTTCTGGAAACCACTATCGACAATCTGAAACTGGGCGCAAAAAAACCGCCGATGCCTTACTCGGATGCACGCCTGCTGAATGTCTTGTCGCATACCTTCTGGTTCCTGCCCAGCGTCGCTTCGTGTCATGCCATGCGCAACCTTTTGGAGCAGAAGCAGAACAGGTTTTATCACGATTACCGAGTGATTGTGGCCGCAGGCAGTGACGCCGGGATTGGTGTTGCAGCGTTGCCGCCCATAAAGGAGGCAATGGACGATCCTCTGAACACTAAGACGATCACCCTTTCCTGCGGGAAACTGACCACCGGGGTTACGGTCAAACCGTGGACTGGCATTCTCATGTTGCGTAATTCGTCCAGTCCCGAGACCTATTTCCAAGCCGCATTCCGCGTGCAGTCTCCCTGGACCGTCAATAATCCGGACAGTACCTCGCCGAACAAGGAGCAGATCATCAAAGAGGAATGCTATGTCTTTGACTTCGCGCCGGACCGGGCTTTGCGACAGATCGCTGATTACAGTTGCCGCCTGAATGTCAATGAGTCAAACCCGGAGAAGAAGGTGGAGGAGTTCATCAGTTTCCTGCCTGTGCTTGCCTATGACGGCAGTTCGATGAAACAGATCGATGCCGCCGGCATTCTGGATATGGCCATGAGCGGAACGACCGCCACGCTGTTAGCACGGCGATGGGAGAGCGCCTTGCTGGTGAATGTGGATAATGGCACCTTGCAGCGTTTGATGACCAGCAAGGAAGCTATGGATGCGCTCATGAGTATTGAAGGATTCCGCAATCTGAATCAGGATATAGAAACCATTATCAATAAGTCGGAAGCCGTGAAAAAGGCGAAGAAGGAGGCCAACGACAAAGAGCTTTCCGCCAAGAAGAAAGAGGAACTTTCCGAAGAGGAAAAAGAATACAAGAGCATGCGAAAGCAGATCCAGGAGAAGCTCATCAAATTCGCCACCCGTGTGCCGGTGTTCATGTATTTAACCGATTATCGGGAACGGTGCCTCAAAGATGTCATTTCCCAACTGGAACCTGGTCTTTTCAAGAAAGTTACCGGGTTGACTGTGAAAGATTTCGAGTTGCTGGTGAGTCTTGGGGTATTCAATAGCGCCTTGATGAATGACGCAGTATTCAAGTTCAAGCGATATGAGGATTCCAGTTTGAGATATACCGGCATCAACAAGCACGAAGGCGAAGACATTGGCCTTTACGATACCGTGCTAAGCGCAGATGATTATCATGCAACATTTGAGAATGTAGCAGTAAGGGTGTAAGAACCGTACACCGCCGATCAAACGGCCTCTTTCAACTGGATATTCCCGACTTGCCCTGCTACATTCAAAACCGCTGTAAATGTGCATCCGGGGGAGGAGATCAAGATTGTGGAGGATGTTGGGTCATGAAGAAACAAAAGACCTTCAAGGTGACACTGCGCGAAGACGTGATTCCGGCACTCCTGTCACGGCAACCGTATTGCAGTGTCCACGCCATTCGCGCGGAGTTGGACCGCCGTCATATCGAGTTCGACCGGCTGACCCTTAACCGGTACCTGGTTGAGTTGCGTGAAGCCGGGTTCCTTCACGATGCCGGCAAGGGGTGGTATTCGTCCGTTTCTTGCGCGTTTGTTCTCGACACTAAACCGCTTAAGGAAATCATTGCCTTGCTGACCGTCAAGTACCCGCTGTTATCCTTTGCCTGTTGGTCTACCGAGCAGATTCAGAACTACGTTCAGCACACGCTGAACAAGTTCGTGATGTTCGTGTACGCCGGCAAGGATGCTGTCCGGCCGGTCTTCGACACTCTCAAGACCGCGGGGTGGGATGTGTATCTCGATCCTAAGCCGACGGAAGCACAGAAGACGTTCGTGGTGCGCGGCAAGACGGTTGTGGTCCGGGATACCCGCGCCCAAGGCGTCTTTTCGGCCGACCATGTTGTTCCCGCAGAGCGCCTGCTTATTTATCTGTTCCTGGAAAGGAAACGGCTCGGCATTATGGATGGAGGCGAATACGTCGTGATGACTCGGCGGCTGATCGAAAGCGGCCGTATCGACATGGGCATGCTGCAAGGCCTGGCCGACGATCATAAACTGAAGATGGCGGACATTGCTGGCATAAAATCAACTAACGCGGAAAACTAACCGTATTCCGCGATAGTTGATCGCGAGTCTCAGATGATTCAGGATCAATGTTTTACGAGTGACTGGATTACTGCGCAACGGGTTCGCATGCCCAACGCCGCGGCCGTCACCATCGAGAAAAGCATTCGGGCGTTTGTTCTCCTGGAGCGACTTGCCGCCAGTGACCTCCGCTTCGTATTCAAGGGCGGCACGTGCATGATGCTGCACCTCCAGGACCTGTGCCGTCTGTCGGTGGATATCGACATCGTCTGCACCGAAGGGTTGGCCCGCATAATGCCGGTACTCGACGTGATCGGACAAGGGATCCCCTTCACACGATGGGACGAAGACAAGCGTAATCCCGACCGCCGCCCCAAGCGGAAACATTTCCGCTTCTTTTACGATTCCCTCGATCCCAACAACCCTGAACCGTTTGTGCTTCTCGACATCGTTCTGGAGCACGTACCGCATCCGTTCACCGAGCAAAAGCCGGTTGCCGTGTCATTTGTCGAGACGGTTGCCCCGCCCAAAGTAACCGTGCCGACGCTAAATGGCCTGCTGGGCGACAAACTCACGGCCTTCGCACCGGAAACAGTCGGCATCAAATACAGACCGAAACTCAGCCAGCAGATCATCAAGCAGATGTTTGACGTGGGGGAGTTGTTTCAGGCAGCCACGGACCTCGATGAGATCCGCCAGGCGCACGAGGCATCGTTCAAAGCCGAGAACGGTTTCCGCCGCAAACGGTTCAGTCTCAATCGATCACTCATAGACTCCTTGGACACCGCATTCCGGGTCAGCCAGTTGAACTTGGCGCGTGAGGGACGGTGGGATGGTGAAAAGCGCAGGATACTGCTGAACGGAATTGGCGCAATCAATGCCACCCTTGTGCGGGAGACCTATACGGTCGAAGAAGCGAGAATCAGCGCCTCGCGGGCCGGCTTGCTCGCCACGCTCTTGCGCTACGGCCGCTCCGGCAAGCTTTCCTTGTATCGTTTCGCACCGGCACGCGGCCCTGGCCTTCCTGCGTCACTCGCGGGCCGCTACGCCATACTGAATCCATTGCGCGAAATCGCCACCGAAGCCTTCCACAACTGGCATCAGGTACAGATGTTGGAACTCTGACAAACGGGATCGATGAGAATCCGCATTTACGCCGTCATGGTTGCCACTTCTGGCGCCTAACGCTCGTACGATTTGTTCAACTCGACAAGATCCACTGTCTCAGGGTTTGTTAAATATCCTTAATAAATGGATTTGGTATTGTTCAAAAATAATCACCGCAACGCTGATGTTCGTGCAAGATTAAGGGGGAAATAATTCAACTGTGTGTGGTTGTGCTCTTCTGAACCCTGAACCACAGGCATCTTGAAGCGATCAATTGAATATTGTGTGTGTGAATGTGTGTGTTAATGACCACCCGATTTCAGTCCGTCGCAAAGTGGAGCAGAAATATCCCCGGAAAGCAAAAACGCATTCAAGCCTTTGTTTGCAAGGCTTAAATGCGTTTCTGCTTGTTTCAAAGCGGGTGGAGGATAAGGGAGTTGAACCCTCGACCTCCTGAATGCCATTCAGGCGCTCTAGCCAACTGAGCTAATCCCCCACAGTAGCATGCGATCCCATTCCTTCCGGTTGAGCCCGGTTCGTTGGCAATGGGATGCGTTCATCCGCCGCGTATCATTCCCGATGGCGATAGAAAGTCAAGCCTCGAATCCCGGCCCGGAACCGCGTTCGCCGGAGCGTACCCGGCTATAGCCGAAAAACAGGCTGACGATGCTGACAACCAAACTGCCGCCCAGCGCCGACCAGAACGAGGCGACGTGCAGTCCCGGCACGAGCCAGGCCGTGGCCTTTAACAGCAGGGCGTTGATCAACACCAGGAAAAAGCCGAACGTGACAAAAATCAGCGGCAAGGAAATCAGCAGAATGATCGGTTTGACGAAAGCATTGAGGATGCCAAGCACCAGGGCCGCGACCAAAAGACTTTGCCAATGATCGTAAGTGATGCCCGGCACCAGGTGGGCGGCCACCCAGACAGCTAATGTTAGAATCAACCAGCGCACGAGGGTTCCAAGCATGGTGATGGCCTCCCTGCCCGCAGTGCTACGCCCAGCGTTGCAGGCGGGCTGGATTACTTGAAGTCAATATGTGGACATGATCATGAACAAACGACCCGGGCGTGGCAAGCTCAAAAAAGCGGTATGTGTTCACGAAACGCTGAAATTGGAATCGAAACTTGAAACTTACAATTGGGGAGAAAAGATTCCAGTTCTGTGTCAATTTTCAATTTCAAGCCGTGTACGGCTACCGTTTGAGTTTGCAATGCTTCGCTACGCGTGTATAGTAGCACCCCATGAGTCGGAGAATATTTTTATGGAATTACTGATTAAACTGCTGGCGTTGTTTCTGGCGATCGTGCCGCACGAAGTTGCCCACGGGTACGTGGCCTGGAAACTGGGCGATCCCACCGCCCGCCGCGCGAACCGATTGACGCTTAATCCGCTGGCCCACATTGATCTTGTTGGCTCAATCATCCTGCCCGGTATGCTGATGTTCATGCACAGTCCGGTCCTGTTCGGCTGGGCCAAACCGGTGCCCTTTAATCCGTGGTATTTCCGCGATCCGCGCCGGGGCATCATGCTAGTGGGCGCTGCCGGGCCGATCACCAATTTTGCGCTGGCCATTTTGAGCGCCTTGCTGTTTCGAGTGCTTGGGCCGACGGGCGGGTTATTTGCGCTGTTCCTGGCTTACCTGTGTATAACCAACATCATCCTGGGAGTCTTTAATCTGATTCCCATTCCGCCCCTGGATGGATCGCGGGTGGTGATGGGGCTTCTGCCGGAGGAATTGGTGGGCCCTTACCTGCGGCTGGAGCCGTTCGGATTTGTCATTATCTTCGGCCTGCTCCTGCTGGGCGTTCTGGACCGGGTCATCAGCCCGGCGGCATTCTTTCTGTTTCGTCTCCTGCTGGGCACGCCCTGAAGTGAGGGCGACGGATCGGAGACGACAGATGACGGACGCCAGACGCCGGACCGGAAAATTCGGCTGGAGAACCAGAAACCGTTGATTTCCGCGTCAGCGATAAATCGGGCAAGCAGGGTGCATATTTCAGAGCGGCTTTTTCAGAAACGGATTGATCCGAAACTCTTCGGCCAATCGCGTTTCCGGTCCGTGGCCGGGAACGATGCGCGTCTCGGGCGGCAATTGCGCCAGCTTGCGCAGGGATTGCGTCAGCGCTCGTCCATCGCCGCCCGGCAGATCCGTCCTGCCCACCGTGCCCTGAAACAGCGTATCGCCTGAAAAAAGAACGCGGTCAGTCGAAAAATGAAAACACACGCTACCCGGTGAATGGCCGGGTGTGCCGATCACCGTGTAGCTCAGGCCGCCATCCGTCCAGGTCTGACCGTCCGCGAGCGTTCGGAACGGTTCGACCGGCCGCCGTGGAACAGAATAGTTCGGGGGTGACTGGTTCAAGGGGCCGAAGGCCCACTTGAGATCCAGCGCGTGGATGGCATATGGAGCGGGGTGCTTGTCGGACACTTCCGCCAGCGCATTGATGTGATCCATATGGCCGTGCGTCAGCAGGTAACAGGCCACGTCCAGTCCGTGCGCATCGAGAAACGCCAGAATAGTGGCGGCGTCTGCGCCCGGATCAATCACCAGCGCGCGTCGTTCCGGACCCCACACGACATAACAACTGGCCTGAAACGGCCCGACGGTAAGGCATTCGATATTCATAGCGTTCGTTACAATGCCGGATTAGTCTTGATTTGCCCAGCCGATTCTTTAATTATAACGGCAACACGGTTCATCCAATGGATAAGGCGCCGTGCGCGACAGGGATTATGACGGATCAAACGCCAGACAACAGTTGCTCCAGCGAAGCGGCTCCGGTGATCGAGGGATTTCGTGTCCTTGAGAACCTGGGACGCGGCGCGACATCCTCGGTCTGGAAGGCCGAGCAAGTATCACTTAACCGGCTGGTGGTCATCAAGGTGCTGTCCGAGCGGCTGACCCACGAGCCGGAGGACGTTACGTTGTTCAAGGCTGAGGCGCGCATGGCCGCCAATTTCAAGCATGCGGGTATCGTGCAGGTCTATGATTTTGGCCAGTCCAAAACAGGTCGGCGCTATTACTTTGTTATGGAATACATCTCCGGCTATTCGGTCGGCGACTGGATCCGCCGGAAAGGCAAGATCACGGAACACGAGGCTTTGGTTGTTGCGCAGGCGGTGGCGGATGCCCTTAAATATGCCTGGGATCTTTCGAAAATCGTGCATTGCGATATCAAGCCGGACAACATTATGGTGGATGGAGACGGCTCCGTCAAGGTTGCGGACTTGGGACTGGCCCACACCGTCAAGACCATGACCAATCAGCCTGGTGCTGAAACGAATGAAGTGATTATCACGGGTACGCCGAATTACATGGCTCCCGAGCAGGTCCGGGGCTCGGATCCGATTGATTGCCGCACGGACATTTATGCGTTGGGCGCCTCGCTGTATCACATGGTCACCGGTCAACTGCCTTTTGGCGATAGTTCGCCTGATATCGTCCTGGAGCGTCAGCTCCAGGAGGCCTTTGAGTATCCGCAAAAGGTCAACCCGGATTTGTCCACGACTGTTACGCGGTTGATTATAAAAATGACGGCCAAAGAGCCCAAAGCGCGATTCCAAACCTGGGATGAGGTACTGGCGGAAGTGGTCCGGCTGGAGCGGCAGATGCGGCATCGGGGGGCTTCTGTCACTCAGCCGCCGGCGCCGGCGGGATCCTCCGCAGCGACCGCCACAGTTGCTGGGCAGCCGCCATCGGCCGATTCGAAAAAAGACAGCGCCTTGGCGGGGAATACCCGGGGGTGTCCGTATTGCGGCAACCCCATTCAATTGCAGACTCTATATTGCGGATTCTGCGGCAAGTCGGTGACCGCCCCAGTGAAAGAACCGGTTGAGGACCAGAAACAAGTTACGATCCGCTTGAAGCCGATACAGTTTAAGTCCCCGGCGAACGGCAAGTCGATCACGCCGCCGCCGGCGCCCCGACCGCGAAGCGCATCGGGGCATTGGTATACATCCTGGGGCGGTAATCTCCGTATGGTGCTATCTCTGTGTTTGCTGGCTTTCCTGGGATACTACGCATACCAGAAAATTAAATATGACCACGATGTGATAATTCCGATCAAGGCCGCCATTATCCGGGCTGTTCAATCGGTGCAAGAGAAAAACCGCTTAGATACCGCGCCGGATGAAACACCAGCGCTGCCAAAATCGTCAGAATCGAAACCGGTAGCGAAATCGGAAGCGGCACAGGAGTCGGAGTTATCACCACCGCCGGCGGCGGTCACCGCGCCGGAAGCAACCGAAACGGCCATATCCGCAACGCCCAAAGCGCCGGTGCCATCGGAAACACCGCCGGCTTCCGAACCGCCGAAGCCGGAGCCCTCCACTGCCCCAGTCAAGTCGCCTCAGGATGTGGAATACGAACGCATTCTGCAAACATGCAAACAACAACAGCCCAAAGCCGGTGACCGGATTACGCTCCGGTTTAAAAATGATCGCCAGCCGGTCGAAGGGGTGTTCGAACAGACGACCGCCGAAGGCGTTAAGGTTAAAGTGCCCGCCGGCGTCATCGAGTATCCGTTCCGCCTTATGTCAGCGGAAAGCCGATTGATGTATTTTCCCGAAGAACACGCCCGCCGTCTTCAGCGTCAGAAAATCGAACAGAGCGAGTGATGGGATTTTAGAAGTCAGAGGTCAGACTCCGTCCTCTGTCGTCCGATTTCCACGCTCAACGCTTCACGCTCTACGCTCGACGAACGAAATCCCGCGCGGCATGGGTGGCAGGCCGAAGATCGTCGCCAGGCTCTGCGCCACGTCGTAAAATCCATGCCGTATGCCCAGTGAACGACCGGGATGGCCCGGCTGATAAGCCAGGAGCGGCACGTATTCCCGCGTGTGATCCGTCCCGTGGAAGGTTGGATCGTTGCCATGGTCGGCGGTGACAATGAGCCAATCGGTGGAACGTAACACGGCCAGGAGGTCGCTGAAAAACAGGTCGGTCTGTTCCAGGGCGGCCGCATAGCCCTGGGCATCGCGCCGGTGGCCGTAAAGCATGTCGAAGTCTATGAAATTGGCAAAGATCAAGCCGTCCGTTCCCGACTCTCCGAGAGGTCGGGACAGTTTCAGTACCTGCTGTTGCGACGCGTTCGTCGTGTTGGTGTGAAAGGAGCGTGTAAGGCCGCGATGGGCAAAAATATCTTCAATTTTACCCACGCCGGTGACCGGCACGCCCGCCGCCTTCAGGCGGTCAAGCACGGTCGGCTCGGGTAGGGGATAGGAATAGTCGCGGCGGTTTTCGGTACGCCGGAAAGCGCCGGGCCGCCCCACGAACGGTCGGGCAATAACCCGGCCGACCTGGTACGGGTCACAGAGCGTGCGGGCTATTTCACAGGCGCGGTACAACTCGCTCAGGGGAATTATTTCCTCATGGGCCGCGATTTGGAATACCGAATCGGCGCTGGTATAGACGATCCAAGCGCCTTCGCGCATCTGGCGCGCGCCCAGTTCCTGGATGATCGCGGTCCCACTGGCGGCCTGGTTACCGATGAGACGCCGTCCGGTTTTCTGCTCGAAGGCCGCGACCAGTTCCGGCGGGAAGGACGGCGGGCCTTTGGGAAACAGGTGAAAACCGCGTGCCAGCTCAAGCCCCGCAATTTCCCAGTGGCCGGTGGTCGTGTCTTTGCCCTGCGATACTTCCTGCATGGCGCCATAGCCGGCCAGCGGTTGTTCCGCCGCAGGAACTCCGCGAATAGGTGCTCCCGAGGGCATCAGTGCCGGGATGTTACCGAGCCCCAGCCGCTGGAGGGTGGGTAGATGAATTCCGCCCACCGCTTCCGCCAGGTGAGCAAGGGTGTTGGCGCCGGCGTCGCCATACTCTGCCGCGTCGGGCGCCGCGCCAATACCGACAGAATCCAGAACGATCAAAATTACGTTCATGCGCAAACGTGCCTGGTTCTTCCACGTCGGCGCTTGGCGCCAAGTGGCCACCACGCCTTGGGCGTGGTGAACTTGCTTGCTACGCGGTTCGCGTGGCCCCGCTACGGGGCGACGTGGAGTTCTTCGTTGTCAGCGGCGGAGGCGCAACCGTTATCAGAACGTTATCGTGTAATGGTCGCTCAACGGTTGTATAGTGAAAGAACCCATAAGAAATGTCCATGCGGAAATTGGTGTATAGTGGCGTATAGGAGTTATAATCCGTTGCAGTTCTCACCGCCCACGAGGGCGGTGAGAACTGCCGCTACACCCTGACCTATTACACAGAAACTCTTTTTTTGGTTGTGTTTGGGGTTGGAAAATTGTTATATCCATACAGCTTTTGCCGGTCATGGTTCCGTGAAAAACAAACCACTGAGGCGCAATAATGAAACTGATTTATAAGCCGATTCCCGAGCACTTCCTGAAGGCACTTCCGGAAGGCATTAAATTTGTTAAGCGCCAACAAAAAGACTTTCTCGTGGCCGAGCAAATAAGCTGCCCCAGGGGGCACAGTCTCATGGCCGAGGTGGTGCGCATTCACGGCGAGCCTTCAATCAGTATCCGTGTGCAGGTCGGCAAAAGCGAAGGCCTTATTTTTATTGATGCCTTCTGGGGCGGACATGCCAAGCTCTATAATTTCATTCCGGATATTGTTTCGGCGGGTCCGATCGTCAAGGCGTTTTGTCCGGTCTGCGGGATGAGCCTGATCGTGGAAGACCATTGTGCCCAAATGGGCTGCAAATGCAACCGGGCGATCGTATTTGCCTTGCCGGGCATGGCCAACAAAATATACGTTTGCGCCAGGCTGGGCTGTCCGGGGCATCGCATAGAAATCTCGGATTTGCCGCACAAGGTCCTCGAGCAGGTGAGCAAGATCAATTATTTTGGCGCTCAGGACAACGATATTTTCATGGAGATTTGAACGGCCATGCCTGCGCATCACAAGTCAAGCCAGTCAATGCCTGAGCCCCTTCACCCGGCCGAGGCATCCGCGCGTCCGGGACCGCGGATTCTGGTTATCAATCCGGGATCAACTTCCACCAAGCTCTCGGTTTTTGAGGGTGAACGGGAATGTATTCAGGAGAACGTCGTTCATTCCACGGAAGACCTCAAGCCGTTCCGACGCATCACGGATCAGATCGAATTCCGGATGGCTTTGATCCGGCGTTTTCTCCAGGACAACCGCGTGGATATCCGCGTGCTCAAGGCCGTTGTTGGCCGAGGGGGACTGCTGAAACCGATCCGTAGCGGCGTCTATCGCGTCAACGCTACCATGCTGGAGGATCTGCGTAGCGGCCGTTTCGGGGAACATGCCAGCAACCTGGGCGGTATTCTCGCGCATGGGCTGGCCGGGGAAGCGGGTTGTCCCGCCTATATCGTTGACCCGGTGGTTGTGGACGAGATGGACGATGTAGCGCGCCTATCCGGCATGCCGGGATTGGAACGCAAAAGCATCTTCCACGTCCTCAACCAGAAATCGGTGGCCCGCGAAGTTGCCCGTAAGATTGGCAAACCCTACACGGACTGCAATTTTATCGTGGCCCACATGGGCGGCGGGATTTCCGTGGGCGCGCATCGCCGGGGCTGCGTCGTTGACGTGAATAATGCCCTCGATGGTGAAGGCCCGTTCTCCCCCGAACGGGCCGGCGGTCTGCCCGCCAGGCAACTGGTGGAGTTGTGTTTCAGCGGGCAATACAGCCTAGCCGAGATGAAACGCAAACTGACCGGCAAGGGCGGACTCGTGGCCTATCGGGGATCGAACAGTTTCACGGATTTGAAGAAAGCCATGCTGGCCGGGGATGCGCAGGCGCAGCTGATTTATGAAGCCATGGCTTACCAGGTCAGCAAGGAAATTGCCATGCACGGGGCCACGCTCAAGGGCGCAGTGGACCGGATCATCCTGACCGGAGGGCTGGCCTGCGATGAGACCTTTGTCGGCATGATCAGGGAGCGTGTAAGTCATCTGGCCGCAGTGGAGGTAATTCCGGGCGAACGCGAAATGGCCTCGCTGGCGCAGGCGACTTTGGCGGTTCTGCGGAAGATCGAACCAGAAGGAGAATACAGCACATGCAACTGAAAGATTTTGTGACTCCTCTGCCGGATGAACAGCGCAAGACCGTTATCGTGCCGATTGCCAGTGATCCGGATAGCATCCGCTGCATTGCCAAGGCGCTGGAGAAGAAAATCGCCAACTTCATCCTGATCGGTGAGGAGAAAAAAATCCGTGACGTCGCCGCGCGGCAGGGAGTGGATATTTCCCGGGCCGTGTTTGTTGCCGAAACCGATGAGCAAAAGGCTTGCCACAAAGCCGTTGAACTGGTTCGTGACGGACAGGCCCAAGTGCTGATGAAAGGGCTGGTGCAGTCATCCAATTTCATCAGCGCGATTCTGCACAATGAATACGGGCTGATTCCGCAGGGGATGTTAATCAGTTGCGTCGCGGTTTTTGAAATCCCGGCCTATCATAAACTGCTCCTGGTCACCGATCCGGGGGTCAACATCAATCCTTCCTTTGAAAGCAAAGTGCGCATCCTGCAGAATGCGGTTGTCCTGGCCGGTAAAATGGGCATTCAATGTCCGAAGGTTGCCTGTGTTTCCGCCGTCGAAAAGACCACTCCGAAAATGCCCAGCACCGCCGAGGCGCAGCAATTGAAAGAAATGGGTCAGAAAGGCGTTTTTGGCGCAGCCCAGGTCGAAGGCCCGTTTGGATTTGATGTGGCGATATCCAGCAAAGCGGCTGAGATCAAGGGCGTTACTGGGACGGTGGCGGGCGATCCGGATATCATTCTCCTTCCGGAGATCATCGCCGCCAACGTGCTTTACAAGTGCTTGGTCTGGTTTGCCAATGCCAACAATGCCAGCATCGTGGTGGGCGCCAAGGTGCCGATCGTTCTGAACTCGCGTTCGGATTCGGAAGAAGCCAAGTTTAATTCTGTTGCCCTGGCAGTCCACATGGCTCCGGAAGGATAGGAGCAAGTGCCGCGGTCTGATTCACGGAGTTCAAGAAAGAACAACCGCCGGATACCAGGCGGTGTGTCATAGCCCAAGTTTCGCGCTTTTAGTTATGATTGAATTAGCCGGGCCGGTCATTAGAATAACAACCCAGGGAACGGCTTATGATGAAACACCTTCAGAATCCACTGCGCGAAGGGTTGCGCCT
>JBDRSI010000104.1:0-5638 GCA_043825055.1 Verrucomicrobiota bacterium | reverse complement strand
CGTGATGACGCCCAAGAAGCCGAACTCGGCGTTGCGCAAAGTGGCGCGCGTGCGCATGACCAACGGCGAGGAAGTGACCGCCTATATTCCCGGCGAGGGCCACAATCTCCAGGAGCACAGCATCGTGCTTGTGCGTGGCGGGCGCGTGAAAGATCTCAGCGGCGTGCGGTATCATATTGTGCGCGGCACCCTCGATTCGGTCGGGGTCGCCAATCGCAAGCGCGGTCGGTCGAAGTACGGGGCCAAGCGGCCTAAAGAAAAGCAGGCAAAATAACAGGGTGCCATGGCAAGACGACACACAGCCGAAAGACGAGCAATAGCGCCGGATCTGCGCTATAACAGCAAGCTGATCGGGCGCCTGATTAATTACGTCATGATCCGCGGCAAGAAATCGGTGGCCGAGGCCGTCACTTACGGTATGCTGGATTTCATCAGGGAACAGAGCAAGGAAGATCCCGTGGAAGTGCTGATGCGCGCCATGGATAACATCCGGCCCAAGGTCGAGGTCAAATCCCGCCGCGTGGGCGGCGCCACTTACCAGGTTCCGGTGGAAGTCAGCGCGGACCGTCAGCTGGCGCTGGCCATTCGGTGGCTGATTCAATTTTCGCAAGCGCGCAAGGGCGTGCCTCTCCAGCGGGCCATGGGGCTCGAGGTGCTGGACGCCTTCAAGAACCAGGGCAGTGCAATCAAGAAACGGGATGACACCCATAAGATGGCGCAGGCCAACAAGGCGTTTGCCCATTACAAGTGGTAACGGGGTGGCGGGAATATCATGGTGACGGTTTTGAAACATCAGCAACATGACGCGGTCGCGGGTGACGCCTCGGCGCAGGAAGCCGCCGGGAGGCGGTGTCCCTTGGCCTTCGTTCGCAATTTCGGCATTATGGCTCATATTGATGCCGGCAAGACGACGCTGACCGAGCGTATCCTGTTCTATACCGGCCGCCTGCATAAAATGGGCGAAGTCCACGAGGGCACCGCCACGATGGACTGGATGATCCAGGAGCAGGAGCGCGGCATTACAATTACCAGCGCCGCCACGGTCTGTTTCTGGCGCGAGTGCCAGATCAATGTCATTGATACTCCCGGCCATGTGGATTTCACCGCCGAGGTGGAACGTTCTCTACGCGTGCTGGACGGCGCGGTGGGCGTGTTCTGTGCCGTCGGCGGCGTCCAGCCGCAGTCGGAAACGGTTTGGCGCCAGGCGGACCGCTATGGCGTGCCCCGCGTGGTATTTATCAACAAGATGGACCGTGTTGGCGCCGATTTTAACCGGGTACTTGCTGAAATTTGCGAGCGGTTGACGCCGAATGCCGTGGCCATTCAATTGCCCTGGGGCGCCGAAGACCATTTCAAGGGCGTTATCGATTTAATCAGCATGAAGGCGCTGGTTTTCGAAGATACCAGCTTGGGCGCAGTGATCCGCACGGAAGCGATACCTGCGGATTTAGCCGTGGCGGCCGAGCGGGCCCGCGCAGAACTGATGGAAAAAGTGGCCGAAGCGGATGAAGCCGTGCTGGGCGCCTACCTCGAAAATCCGGAAGTGCCCACTGCCCTGTTGAAGGCCGGTTTGCGCCGGGCGACGATTAGCCGCAAGCTGGTGCCCGTGCTCTGCGGCGCGGCCCTGCGCAACAAGGGTATCCAGCCGGTCATTGATGCGGTGGTGGATTACCTGCCGTCCCCGCGTGATATTCCCCCGGTCCAGGGATTCCATCCCAAAACCGAGGAAGTCCTGTCCCGCCCGGCGAACGACTTCGAACCCCTTGCCGCCCTGGCGTTCAAGATTGTGAACAATCCCTACATGGGCAAGATGATTTTTGTGCGCGTATATGCGGGGTGCCTGAAGAAGGGGCAAAACGTGTTTAATTCGCGCACCCACCGGCGCGAGCGTGTTATGCGGCTCCTGCAGTTGCACGCCGACCAGCACGAGGAGGTCGAGTGCCTGTTTGCCGGTGAAATTGGCGCCTTGGCCGGCATGAAGGATATTTCCACCGGCGACACGATTTGCGTCGAAAATAAACCGATCGTGCTGGAACGCATCCGTTTCCCTGAGCCGGTGGTGTCCATGGCCATCGAGCCCAAAACGCAGGCCGACCGCGAAGATTTGATTAAGTCTCTGACGGCCCTCAGCGAAGAGGATCCGACCTTCAAGGTGAGCACCCATCCGGACACTGGCCAGACGCTGGTCAACGGGATGGGGGAACTGCACCTTGAGATTATCAAGGACCGTTTGTGGCGCGAATACAAGGTCAAGGCCAATGCCGGCGAGCCGACAGTTGCCTACCGTGAAACCGTGACCATCGCAGGCGTAGCCTCGCATTGCTTCGACCGCGAGATTGGCGGTTGTCGGCAGTTTGCCGGCGTCACGCTGACCGTGACGCCCGCGCCCCGCAAGGCTGGCAATAAGATTGATATCCAGGTTTCGACGGAGAATTTGCCGCATAAATTCCGGTCAGCCGTGTTGGCGGGCATCCAGGATGCCCTGGCGACAGGTTTGCTCGGTCATTTCCCGGTCGTGGATGTGGTCGTCAGTGTAACGGCCGCTTCTTGCGACTTACAGGATTCGACGGAGGTCGCCTTCCGCACGGCGGCGGTAATGGCCTTTCGTGAAGCGCTTAAAGAAGCCTCGCCCGTGCTGTTGGAACCGATTATGGCCTTGGAGATCGTGACGCCCGCCGAAACCATGGGGGATGTGCTGGGGGATCTCAACGCGCGGCGCGGTAAAGTCAAGGGTCTGGTTAGCCTGCCCCCGGCGCAGATCATCCGCGCGGAGGTACCCCTGGCGGAGCTCTTTGGCTATGCCACGGCCGTCCGATCGCTTACCCGGGGGCGGGCCAGTTATACGATGGAACCGTTCATGTTTGAAATGGTGTCGGAACAAATACAGCAACGCATATTGAGTCGTTAAAGGTGATATGGAAGAGCAACGCATACGCATACGTCTGAAGTCCTATGACTTTCGGGCTTTGGATCAGTCGGCGGGCGATATCGTGGAGACTGCCAAGCGGACCGGCGCCCGCATCTCGGGACCGATCCCGCTGCCAACGCGGATCGAACGATTCAGCGTTAATCGCAGCCCGCACGCGGACAAGAAGTCCATGGAACAGTTTGAAATCAGGACCCATAAACGCCTGCTGGACATTATCGGTCCGACCGCCAAAACGGTGGATGAGCTTAAGAAGCTCAACCTGCCGGCGGGCGTGGATATTTCCATTAAGCTCTGAGATCGTTATGCAAGGATTACTGGGCAAAAAAATAGGCATGACCCGGATTTTCAACGATCAGGGTCATCAGGTGCCGGTGACCGTCATCGCGTGCGGCCCCTGCACGGTTCTACAGCGCAAGACCAAGGACCACGAAGGGTATGATGCCGTTCAGTTGGCCTTTGGCGATACGACCGAGCAACGGATGACCAAGGCGGCCTTTGGTGTCTGTAAGAAACTAAGCGTCAAGCCTCTGCGGTATCGGTGCGAACTGGCCGTGGAAGCCGGCGATGAGCTTAAACCCGGGGACGTGGTGACCGTGAAGCTGTTTGAGGGTGTGCCTTTTGTGGACGTCGTGGGGGTCTCGAAGGGCAAGGGGTTCGCGGGCGTGGTGCGCCGCTATCACATGCGCGGTGGTCCCATGACCCACGGGGGACACTCCAAGCGGCGCGTGGGTTCCGTCGGCTGTCGCGAATTGCCGGGCCGCATTCACAAGGGCAAGCGCATGCCGGGCCATCTGGGGGCGGAGCGTGTGACCCAGCAGAATTTGCAGGTGGTGAAGGTCCGCCCGGAAGAGCATATGCTCCTGGTGCGCGGATCGGTGCCCGGTCACGCCGGCACGGTGGTGATCGTAAAAAAAGCGCTGAAACGGGGCCAGATTAAATGAGTCGCATTCCGATAACCAACAGCGCCGGCGCATCGTTAGGCGAAATGGAAATTGCCGATGACTTGCTGGTGCTTGACCGCGGCCAGCAGGCTCTCAAAGATGTGGTTGTGGCGTATCGCGCCGGATTGCGCGCGGGTACGGCCTCGACGCTGACCAAAGGCGAGGTCGCTGGGAGCAACCGTAAGCCTTGGGCCCAGAAGGGCCTGGGTCGGGCGCGGGCGGGATACCGTCAATCCCCGATATGGCGGGGTGGCGGGGTCGTGTTCGGGCCCAAACCGCGCAGTTACCGGAAGAGCGTTAACCGGAAAGTGGCGCAGTTGGCGTTCCGGCGGGCGTTCAGCGAGAAGGTGGCCGGCAAAGCTCTGCGTGTGCTGGACGAGTTGACGCTGGCTGATGCCAAGACAAAGACATTGCTGGCGATTCTGAAGGCGCAGAGCATTCGGGGCCCCGTGCTGATCGTTCTGGAAAAATCAGATTCCAAGGTTCGACTGGCTGCCCGCAATTTGCGGCAGATTGAGGTGGCGGCGGCCCGGGATGTGCATCCTTATCAATTATTCCGGTATCCCACGGTGGTGGCCACGAAAGCGGCCATGGTGACGCTGGCGAACAGGTTGAAACCGGCGAAGGCGTAGGAAGAAAATGCAGAATGCAGAATGAAGAATGCAGAATTATGCGAATTTTAAAAGTAACACATATTCTGGATTCCCGTTCCCCGATCAAAGTCGGGGACAAGCTTCACGGGAATGACAGAATTGGGCGTGTGTATGTCATTCCCGACTTGATCGGGAATCCAGTATTTTTATTGCCGCCTTTTGGGGCCTAATTTATATGAAATCCGCTTATACCATTGTCAAGACGCTGATCCTGTCGGAAAAAATTTCGCGGGAGATGGAAAAAGCCAATCGCTACTGCTTCAAGGTGGAGCCCTCGGCCAACAAGTTGGAAATCAAGCAGGCCGTTGAACAGTTGTTTAAGGTGCGCGTGGTCAAAGTGAATACCATGCGCCGCAAGGGCAAGCTCAAGCGCGAACGCGCGGCACGCTACGGGCGGACCGCGTTTCACAAACGGGCGCTCGTAACGCTTAAAGCCGGTGATAAAATTGAAATTGTGTAACATCCTGATTTTGGGCGCTGCGCGCGCAAAATCGGGGCAGTGCCGGGAATGATGTATGCCGATTAAAACATACCGACCCACAACACCGAGTCGCCGATCCGCGAGCGTGGCGACGTTCGAGGAAATCACGCGGGCCAAGCCGGAACGTTCGCTGGTGAAAGCGTTCAAGGCCGCGGCGGGCCGCAACTCGTCCGGCCGCATCACGGTGTGGCATCGCGGCGGCGGTCAGCGCCGGCTCTTCCGCCATATTGATTTCAAACGGGACAAGCTCAATATTCCCGCCAAGGTTGTGGCCATCGAATACGATCCCAACCGGTCCGCGCGCATCGCATTGTTACAGTACGTTGACGGCGAGAAACGCTATATCCTGGCGCCGGTTGGACTTGCCGTGGGCGCCATACTGGTGACTGGGCCGGATGCGGAGCCTGCGGTGGGCAACATGTTGCCCTTGGCGCGCATTCCGCTCGGCATGCAGGTTCACAACATTGAGATGCAACCGGGGCGGGGTGGCCAGCTGGTGCGGGGCGCGGGCCTGGCGGCGACGTTAATGTCACGCGAGGGCGAGTATGCCAACATCAAACTGCCATCCGGCGAAGTGCGCCGGATCCATGCGCAATGCCGGGCCACCATTGGCCAGGTGGGCAACGTGGACCAT
>JBDRSI010000103.1:0-5780 GCA_043825055.1 Verrucomicrobiota bacterium | reverse complement strand
CCCTGATAAACACTGGTTCGCCATTGATCAGTAAATTGCCCTGATCATCAACCCGCGCTTCCACGACAGGCGCGGGAGGAAGTTTTTGCAGAGCAACCTCTTGCTCATTCACCAGATCAAATTTCGGACCATTCAGCTTCGGATTGGATATTGGCCTCAGCAATTCGGCTCTGACAACGTATTTTCCGATTGGCAGACCTTTGGCGGGCAATTCAAACGGCAGTTCAATTTTATCAACCGGTATTTCCACGTTGACGCCAGTATGGATGCACGACGACAGGCCGACCCGTAATATGTTGCTCCCGACCTGTTCCAAAGGCATCCCCAGAGTTATGCGCCCCTTGATCGCGTCAATTGACTGCCCGGCATAGATATTGTTGCGATAGTTGGGCTGAGTCACACGTATCGTCAAGGGAGTATAAGTCATCCAGTTGTCAAAGCGGATAATCAGCGTTTTGGCTTTGTTCTCTCCCTCCGCGCGGAAAATCACCGGCCATTTTCCCTGTTTCAGCACAAACCCATCCGGAACCTGAACGCGCGTCTTGCCGCTGGGCGACAGTTGTAGCGGCACGCTGCTGCCTTTGGCGCCCTCCGTTTGAATATCCATTGCCAGGGTTCCCTGATAAGGCTGGTCGCCACGATTTTCAACAGACAGCGTGGCCAGAACTTTGAATCCATTCTCGGCTGGTTCCAAGCGGAAAGACGGAGACTCGGCATAAAGATTAAACCGGGATTTATCAACTTTAATACCGTCCAAGTATCCGAAATTCTTGACATCGTGGTAACCATTGGCCGGACTGAACTGCGAAAAATAATTGTCCGGACTGACAGAACGCGTACGGGCAATGGAAAACACCCAGCGCTCCGCCCACGTCCGCGAAGGACGATTGTGGAATAAGGCCAAGGGAATGACTGTCTCCAGCGACCAGAACTTGTCGCCCTTATAAACAGCCGTCTGCCATTCGGATGACCAGCCGCCTTTGCCGGTGTTACCGCCTTCGATCCAGTATAAATCAACTTTCGTGCCTTCCGAGTTAATGGTCAGCTGATAATATTCATTCCTGTCGCCAACCGGATCGAAAAACAGCTCGACATCATCATCGCTCCACATGGCGGCATCATGCTGGCGCGCCGCCTGCACGACCAGATTTTCAGGTTTAGATTCGTTACAGCGTATTCCGAAGTACAGGTTGTTATCGTCGTATAGCACGCGAAATGAGGTCTGCATCTCTTTGGGGATAGGTTTGCGATTGGCTGAACTTAACGGCATTTCAAAGCCGGTTTGCTCAGGCGCTTTCTGCCAGGCGGGTTCATCCAGCTTCCCGTCCAGAGTAATCGCGTCTTCAAGCCTGACGGCAGTGGCCACCTTTTTGGGAGCTTCCTGAGTTGCGCTCCAGCTATCGTTAGCCCACCCCAAAAACAGCAGATTTGTTAATAAAAGATAAAACCAGATATTCCAAAGCAACCTTCGATTCCAACCGCGACTTGTCTTAGCCATTTTGGCGCTCCTTGGTTATGCTTTGTTTTTCGGTAACTACAGCATGTGCGACAAGAGGAATATTACTTGGAACAGTAACCGTTGGCAACCTCCTCTTTTTTTTTACCGCTTCTGGATACGGACTTTCGCGAGTATTTGGATGAAATCGAGGCATTGCCGAAATCAGCGCCTGAAATCAGCGCATCGATTGAGAAAGATTTTTTTCAAAACCGCGGACTGCGCATGCCGGCCGTAACAACGATTTTGGAGAATGTAAATCCGCTCCAGAATTTCCCGATAGGCCGCTTCGTACGGCTGAGGCGACAGATCCTTTCTTCCAGCAAAAACATAACCATGCAGATCATTAATGCCGATCTTGATGGACAGCCAGCCGGGCCGGTTGCGCAGGACGTCATCCGCCCCCCGTCTTTTCCCGCTCCTGTTGCCGGCGTAGAACCATCAAGGCCGTATAAAGAATATTCAATGTCAGCAGCACATACTCTTTGCGTTCGGCGCCCGATTGCTCAAGCCGACACCCGCATTCGACCAATACCGACGCCAGGCGGGGCGGTAGCCGATCAAGGGGGACATATCGAATCAGGCGGCCTAAACTCTCGGCACCGACATCAAGATCCTGGGCGGCCAAGGCTTGCTCCGCCGTATCCAGCGCTTCGTCACGCGGCCCCGGACCCGGCCAATCACTCACCATGCGTTTGCGCAGGACCGCGAGGGCTTGTGCGCAACCCGTGCCAAAATCCGATCGGGTAGCGCGCCATAATCTGACAAAATGATTTTCGCTTCCAATGATCCGCGCAATGGCCATGGCCACTTCGCCACGCAGGCTATCGCCCGACAGCCGGCGCAACAGGACCATGAGATCGTCCAGGGCCTGCTCGGCATGGAAGACACCCAAGGCCGAGGCATAGGCCACACGAATACCATCATGTTTTTCAGTCCTGAAGAGATTGAGCAGGATCGGCGCGGCCTCGGTATCGCCCAGGTTGGCCAGGGACCGCGCACTGCGCGAGCGCAGGAGCGCATATTCGGATTGCAGGGCCTGCCGTAGCGCCGGAACGGCACGCTTGTCGCCGATTCGTCCCAAGGCCCAGCCGGCCGCCACGCTCAAATCGGGCTCCTGGCTTTCCAAGACTGCAATCAAGGCGTCCGTCAGCGGTGCCTGGGACGGCATGCGTGCCATGGCCACAATGGCCTCGTAACGTACATTGAAACTGGGGTCGGTAATCGCTTCCACCAGTTCGGCCACGCTCAAGGGGTTCTCGGCGTCACCCATGTGACGCGTCGTGGAAAGCCGTTCGGCTTCATTATCGGCAAACCGGTAGCGGATCATGGAATTAAAGGCCATGATCGGGTTGCCCTGGATGAACATGGACATGAACTCGCCCGGCCGCACGAGCCCGTCCTTACGCATGCGACTGTAGAAAACAGCGGCTCCGACCATTAACAACAGACTGAAGCCGAAAAGCGGCGAAAACTGGTCCACATGCACAAAGCGCCACGTCAGTGAAATGGTGCGGCATTGGTCCAGAAGCCAGCCCGCGCCCAACGGGGCCACGGCGGCACATAGCCCGGAAAAAGCATAGTGCACCGAGTAATAGGCTGAATTGCGGCTGTCGGGCGGTACGGCGCAAACAAACAGGTAACGGCCGGAACCGGCATTATAACCCTGGATGGCGATGCCAAAATAAACATAAGCCGCCATGGCGGCGGTCAGACTCCAGACACTGGCCCGCGGCAGGAAAAAAAGCATCACCGGAAACAAAATAAACAGCATGAGGCCGGTTAGCAACACCGGCTTGCTGCCGAAGCGGTCCCCGCTCCAGCCCCACAGGTAGCTGGAGGCCAGTACCCCAAACCAGAAAACGGCCCCCAGCAGTAGCACCTGATTGGCCCGCAACCCCATCTGATCCTGCATGTAAAGCGGCGTAAACGAAAGGCCGAACACGGCCAAACTGAACAAACCGATACCGCCTTCGTAAAGTAAAAAATTGCGGTCTTTCATGACCGCCAGGAAATTGTGAGCCCAGCCCGTGGAATTCACCTCCGCCCGCACCGGCCGTCCGCCGGGGATCATGGCAAAGGCAAAGAGCGAAATCAGGCCGAAAGGAATACTCAGGAAAATAAGCAGACTGTATCCGTTCAGACCGTGGACGTATTTCAGAACCAGGGACGCTACCCACGCCGTAATCAAACTGCATATCCCGCAGATAATAGCATTGACCGCATCCGTTTTGCCGCGCAGGTAGTTGGGAATGATTTCACGGGCCCAGGGCAGAAATCCCGTATCACCAACCGCGCGACAGAGCGAAAACGCCGCGGTTACGCTCAAGACCCACACGAACGCGGCTGAAAGCCCATAACGCACCAACACCCACGGCGTCAAGCCGAGCAACACCGTCACAATCGTGCGCGCGCCAAAACACCAAAGGAAAATCCGTTTGACGCCCCGGCGCACCACCCATCCCGAAACCAGCAGAGCCAACAGCGAGAAAAACCACGGCAACGAGAGAATGACACCGATCTGAGTCTTGCTAAAACCCAACGCATTGAGAAACAGCGGCAGGATCCCGCCAAACCAGGTCAGAATAATGAACACAACGTTAGTGGCCTGGCCGCCATAATACCAGGGGAAAGCCCGGATTTTCTGAACGTTGGTAATATCCTGTATGGACACAATTCTGTTCCAAGTCCCTTCCCCGGAGGGGTGGGTCACCTCGTATTCGCCCCATTAACAAGGCGATCGAGAAATTAGTTTTATCCGTGTCAAGGCGCGTAATCTGTGGTAAAAGGATTGCCCTTTCAATAGAAGGCCTAAATTATGAATGAATCGCCCGTCAGTCAAACAAAAAAGGACACGCTTACGGCGCGAATGCTGGCCCTCGGTATCCGGGAACCGGAGCTGGACGAAAAATTCATCATGGGCTCCGGCAAGGGCGGACAAAAGGTGAATAAAACCTCGTCCTGTGTCTATTTGTGCCACCGCCCCACGGGTCTGGAGGTAAAATGCGGTCAGACGCGTTTCCGGGAACAAAACCGGTTTCTGGCCCGGCGCGAACTATGCGACCGTCTGGAAGCGCGTCAGTGCGGGGAGCAAAGCGCCCGGCGGCAAGCAATTGAAAAAATCCGCCGCCAGAAACGCCGCCGCTCCCGGCGTCAAAAGGAACGTATGCTGGGCGAAAAGCGCCTCCAAGGCATAAAAAAGACGCACCGCCGCGAACCGGGATTGGAAGACTGACGACTACGCATTGTTGATTTCCGATTGCTGATTGCCGATTTTCAATTAGAATGCAGAAAATAGTTTTTCCATTGACCATTATCCATTAACCATTGACCATTCTTAGTCCCCGCGCCCGTAGTTCAATTGGATAGAGCATCTGACTTCGGATCAGAGGGTTGCAGGTTCAAATCCTGCCGGGCGCGCCCATATTTCATTGCCTCAAATAAGCGTTTTGTCCTTTATTCATGCTGGTTAAGTGAATGTCAACTTTTCTCGTTTTGTGCTTGCGTTCGTTTTGCTTCGCTTGCGTGATTGTCTGCTTTTAGGGGTTACAAAGCACACAGAAAGCACACAGTCAAAGGCGGGTATTTTATCAGCAGGTGGGATAGCGTGTGTGCTTTTCGGATTTTGAAAGTACAAAGTCGCGTCCAGGATTGCCCTGTAGCCTGTGGCTTTCGACGGCGTAAAACGTCCTATCTCCGGCCGGGGGGATCAAGGTATGGGTCGGGGTGCGATAGGCGCCGGGAGCGTGTCCTATACCGTCGCCTGGGCCGTCCATGAGGATCATGGAGCCATACTTGACGGCGGGCCGAAAAAGAAACCGTAAAAGCATAGCGGGGATGATGGGCCGGGGCGGCCTCCGGCCTCTCAATCAATCATGAACTATTTATTTTCAGAAGTAAAAGTTTCCTTCCTCCACGCTCCGCACGGATGCGGTTTTGCAAATCGGTGTGGAGCGTGGATGCTGTCTCTGTTTCCGGATTGGATCGCGCCAATACCTCAATGCTTGGATTGTGGTGTAGGCGCTCTTTATTCCGGGCGGTAAGTCCGTTGCGGTGTTACCGCTCTGATGGATCGAGGGCATGATGTCAACGGCAAGGGTAAAGTCAAAACTGGCTTTGCAATGGTCTATAGATCAACTCGCTCGCGGGGGTTATCTTAGTACCTTATCCATCAGAAACCGCTATAAAAAACAAGAAAACATCAGCAAAGATTTTTTTAACCACGGATGAACACGGATTGACACGGATTATGATCAGAAAGTCTTTGGAGTTTTTTGAAGCGTAG
>JBDRSI010000102.1:0-3266 GCA_043825055.1 Verrucomicrobiota bacterium | reverse complement strand
TGGCGTAAGACAGATCAAGCAGAATATCTCCGCATACGGAGCCAACAAGGGCTCCGGTCAGGCAGATTCTGACAAAACCCCGCATATCCCGAAACACCAAAACCATCAACGTGCTTACCGGAATGGCTTTAAGAATTGTGCGGCCAATACCGGCCATATCCATTGCCATGAGCATCAGAAATGCTGACGCTGCTACTACATAAATAAAAATGAATCCATTGGATCGAGCTGTTTTCATTCTATTTTCCTTGTGTCACTAATGTTAACCCTGGCGCCTGTTATAGAATGAGGGTGTCTGCCTCATGTGAATGGTCGAATGTGAACTTTCTTCAGAATGTTGAAAATATGCGGTAAGTCTTTTTATGTGTCAAGGAAAATGAAAGATAATCTGATCAAGCCGGATTCTAAAAGGGCGGTCCCCTCGTGAGCACGTTGTAGCCTATTTAACCTGCCTCTCGTTAGAGCCTTTTTTTAGCTGTAGAGTCGAGAGGTGGCGCGGTGGTTTAGGCGGGGCCTATCTGTAGCCGACCCTTTCGGTTGCCGGTGCCTCAATATCCCAACCATACTCCGTTTCCACTCTCCCGCTCATCGAACCGGACGTGCGGTTTTCCCGCATCCGGCTCTCGGACAAGGTTTCACACGTTCGCACACGCAACGCGGCGCTGCCGATCACGCAACCGGGTGAGACCCAGTTGCTCGTACACATAGTTTGAAGAGAAGCGTGCATCTCTCCGGTTGCGTACTTTGTGCTTGGCGCACCACCACTGGCGGAGCCTTTGAAAAACATAGTGATCCATGCTGCCGTAAGATCGACGAACTGTGCCAACCGAAAAGTAATTCGCCCATCCCGTGAGCAACCGATTTGTCACGGTAACGATGTTCTCCTCGGTTTTCCACAGCCATTTGCGCGTCGTCTCCTCATGGATACGGCCCCGAAGCCGCTTCATCGATTTCAGCGATGGGAAACACCCGTAGTAAGCGTGTCCCGTTCGCCGGCTGTATAAGCGACCGAAAGTATACCCCAGAAAGTCGAACATCTCATCCGGCAGCCGGGCCAGTCGCGTCTTCTGCTCATTGACCTTCAGTTTCAGCCGATTCATCATGTCTCGCATCGCGGTCATGGCATCCACTGCCCGCCCCCGAGGACACAGGATTACAAAATCATCGGCATAGTTGACGATCTTGGCAGAATACCGCTTCTCATACCCCAACACTTTCCACCCCAGCACGAAACGGCGCATATAAAGGTTGCTCAATAGCGGTGAGATCGGCGCTCCTTGCGGAGTACCCCGTTTCTCGTCCTTGTTGCGGGTTGTACGACGCGTGTTTCCCCACTCGTCGGTCTCTTCCACCGGAGCCACCAGCCACATCTTCATCAGGTGCAGCAGGTGTCGGTCGCTCACGCGACGTGCCACCGATTTCAGCAGTTCCGGGTGCGGGATGCTATCGAAATACCCGCTCAGGTCCGCATCGATTACCTCCGTATGTCCACTTCGCAGCAGCGTTTCAACCTGCCCAATGGCATCTTGAGCACTGCGGCCGGGCCGGTACGCGTGCTGCTCATCCTGGAAGTCCACCTCGAAAATCGGTTCCAGGACGATCAAGGCCGCCGTCTGAACCACCCGATCACGAATCGTCGGAATGCCCAGCGGCCTCTGTTTGCCGTCCGGCTTGGGAATATATACCCGCCGCACGGCCTTCGGATGATATTCCTTCTTCCCGAGTTCTTCCGCCAGTTCGCCCAACCATTGATCCCTACCATACGTCTCGATGTCCGCAAACGTCTGGCCATCCACGCCCGGTGAACCGTCATTGGCACGACAGAGCCGGTACGCATACTGCAAGACGTCTTCGCGATACACCTTGTCGTATAGTGCATAGAAACGATAGTTTGGCGTCTGCTTCGCTTTGGTGCGTAGCGCTGTCTGCAACTTCTCAACCTTTTCCGGAGGTGTTAGACGCATGGTCAATCTCCCAGCTTTCGCGTTGCTTGTTGCGCTAACCTTGAACTGAGGTCCCTTCGCTCCTTCGGCATTACCCGAGATCATCACTACTGCGGACCTCTCCGCCACCTCGCTTGGCCGGATTCGGTTCCTCGCGGAACATCCGTTGGCGGTCACGCGCCGCCACCAACGAGGCTTCCCGTGTTGCGGTCAATTTCCCTGTGCATGCATGCCGCCGTCTAATACCCCGGCGGAACCCTGCGGTGCATTTGTCACTCGCTTCCCGCAGAACAGCGGCCTTCCCCGCTTTAACGTCGGGTCGGCTTCCACAACGATGTTTCGAGGCCTGCTCGGCGTTCACTGCACGTTGCGGCCTGCATGCTCGCTGAATCCCCAAGGGACCCTTTTCCCTGGAAGTGCTTCAGTAGAAGTCGTTGCCTCCTCCCACCGCCCCCAGTGCTCCCGGCCGGAGCGACAGAAGCCGGGTGGGATTCTCACCCACTGAAAATCGCCGCCTTTCACGGCGCACGTCAAAGAGCCTCATTCTCCTGCCGGCGTCATTGTGTCGGATCAAAAGATCCGCAGATCCGTCAATACGCCGAAAACTGCAAGCACTGGATCAATTATCATGGCTTTACATCGCATATGTCGATCAAAGACTTCCCCAGGCTGATCACCGAGGTTCTCCGCGGAACAGACCGGCATCATAAGCTCAAGGCCCTTCGCTCCGCCTCCGAAAGAACCAACTCCTCCGCCAAGGAAGATCTCTGCATCCTCAACAAACCGAAGATCCGGGGACTGAAAAACGCCGGTGTCCTCGCCCAGATGGCCGTCATGGTCCTGCTCCTCAAATTTAGCGTTTTGCGATAAAAAATAGTGCTGAGGACTAAGGACTTAGTGCTGAGTGCTGAGTGCTGAGTAAAACAAATTAACATTCCTTCGTCACCCCCCAAAACTCCCGGGGATTTACGATTTTCGTATTTTTGTACCGAATCAGCTCCAGAAGATCTTTGTCTCCCGTGACGATGTAGTCCGCCGCTACGTGTTGCGCGAGCCCAAGGATATGAAGGTCGTTCTTGTCTCTGCAAACAGATTCATCCGGATATTCAATCTCTGAAACAGAACAGTTCTCTCTCAAAAAGGAGACGATCGCCTCGCATTGCGCAGGGGCAAGCTTGATTTTGCCGTTTAAATGGGTGAACGTTTCCTTGAGGATGTCTTCGCTGATCACCATATCGAAACGGTCGAGACACAATTCAAAAACCGCGCTGCAAAGGCCGCGCGTCGCAAAAGCGGCAATGATCACGTTGGTGTCCAGAATGA
>JBDRSI010000101.1:0-2931 GCA_043825055.1 Verrucomicrobiota bacterium | reverse complement strand
TTCCAAACGATTCCCCCATTCGCACGGTAGCGGACCTGCAGGGCAAACGGATTGCCACCGAAGCCGTCGGCCTGACGCGCCGTTTCCTGGAAAACCGGGGGGTGCGCGCAGAAATCGAGTTTTCCTGGGGCGCCACGGAAGTCAAGGCGCCCGAACTGGTGGACGCCATTGTGGAATTGACCGAAACCGGTTCGTCGTTGAGGGCCAACAATTTGCGGATCATCGCAACCGTACTGGAATCCACGACCAAATTTATCGCCAATAAGGCGGCCTGGAAAAACACGTGGAAGCGGGGGAAAATCGTGCAGATCGCCATGTTGTTGAAGGGCGCCCTGATGGCGGAGACGCGCGTGCTCTTAAAAATGAATGCGCGGCGTCCAGCCATCCGGGCAATCGTTAAGGTTCTGCCGGCCCTGCACGCGCCCACCATCAATCAGTTAAGCGCAACGGGGTGGATTGCGATTGAATCGGTGGTCGAGGAAAAAATCGTGCGGGAAATTATGCCCCGCCTGAAGGCCGCCGGCGCGGAAGGGATTATCGAAATTCCACTCAACAAAATCATTGCGTAATCCGTGGTAAAAAAGAAAGGAAGGCCCCATGGGCTCACTGAAAAAATGGCGTGCCAAGAAAATGTCCAAACACAAACGCCGCAAGCGGTTGAAAGCCAATCGCCATAAAAACATCAACAAATAAGATCTGCCGTCAGATCTCATGCCGGGCATCCGTCCTCATGGGAGCAGGATTTTGCTTTTTTTCAGGTTGTCCGTCGTCGGTCGTCTGTCGTCTGTCGTCCGTCCTCCTGGGAGCAGGGCTTTGCTGTTTTTCAGGTTGTCAGAGTCCCAACGTCCGTGGTACCGGCAGTTCCACAGCGGTCGCGCGCATTATCCTTCCGGCAGACTTGACACTAAGTCCCGACCAGGCGGCCATGGCAGAGGCCCTGGCTCATTTCAGCATGGGGATTATCCGGGAAGGACTGGCGGATGGGTCGGCCTTGGCCAGTTACCGTCGCGCGCTGGAGGAGAAACCGGATTACGATGCCCTTTATGTGCGCGCCGCGGTCCTTTATATCAAGCAGGGACAGAACGATAAAGCCATTGCGCTCATGGAGGAGGCCTGCCGGCAAAACCCCCGTTCGGTGGAAGCTTGTCTTTACCTGGCCCAGGTTTATCAGGCGCTAAACCAGTCAGCGGAGGCCATCAAGGCGGCCCAGCGCGCCATCCGCATTGAACCCGCAAATGCCAAGGGCTATGTCCAGCTGGCGTATCTTTATCTCGCGGCGCGCGACGAAGCCCGCGCGCTCGCTACGCTGGAAAAAGCACGTAACAAAGCCACTGCCAAGCTTCCCGTGCTTCGGTTAATGGGCGACCTGTATGCGCAGAAGATCGTGGACGCGCTGGTTATCCCATCCCCTGATGCGGCCAAGGCCATTGCCTATTACGAGGAGGCCGCCGCCCTTCCGCCGGACGACGCCTCCCTGCAGTATCAGGAACGCCTGGGCGACCTGTACCTGATTAACCGGCAAATGGATAAAGCACTGGCATCATTCCAAAATTTAACGATCCACTTGCCGGACAACATCCAACTGCAGAAGAAACTGGCCATGTGTTACATGGCGCTCGGCCAGAAGGAAAAAGCGGTTGAAGCGCTGAAAGTGGTAATTGGACGGGAACCGGAAAATTCGCAGGTCCAATTTTATCTGGGCGAACTCTATGAAACGCTGGGAAACACCAACGCGGCTATGGCCAGTTTTCGCTCCGCCGTGGATACCAACCCGTCCGCCGCCACCCCCTATCTGAAGCTGGCGTCTTATTACATGAAAACGGAACCGGAGAAGGCCGGCCAAACCCTGCAAAACGGGCTAAAGCAATTCCCGGAAGATAAAAAACTGCTTGAAATGCTGATTCCGTATTACCTGCGAAACCAACAGCCGCTGGAAGCGCTCGAGAGTTTTGTGCATCTGCAAAACCTGCTTCTGCGCGACAATGAACGCTTTCTGGATTCCCGGTGTTTTCTGAATTTTGGGGATATCGCCCAGCAAAATCAGATGTACGACACGGCCATAGCTTTGTATGAAAAGGGGCTGGAGCTTGCCCCCGACCTGCTGGAAGCCTACATCCGCCTGGCCTTTCTGCACCTCAGCACGCATGCCACGGATGAAGCCTTGAATGTGATGGACGAGGCGGTGCTCTCACATCCCGAAGATCCCGTGGCCTGGTATTACTTTGGCCTGCTGAACAACCAGGCACAGGTCTACCCGACGGCCATCAGTGCCTTTGAACGGGTCGAGACGCTGGCCACTCGATTTCCCAAAGCCGGCTTGTTGCTGGATAGTATGTTCTATTTCAATTACGGCACGGCCTGCGAGCGCTCCGGCCAGCTTGAGCGGGCCGAAGCCCTGCTCCAGCAGGCCATGCGGCTGGATACTGAAAATGCCGAAGCATTTAATTACCTGGCCTACATGTGGGCCGAAAAGGGCATCCATCTCGATCAGGCCCTGGAATATAGCCGGCATAGTCTGGATTGCGATCCGGACAACGGCGCTTTCTTGGATACCCTCGGTTGGATCCTGTATAAACAAAAGCTGGTTGCGGAGGCCCTGACCTGCCTCCAGTCTGCTTATTATTTCATGCCGGACGATCCGACGATCATGGAGCACCTGGGCAATGCCTGGTTCGCGTTGCGCAACGAATCCCAAGCTTGTGTCTGGTGGGAGCGGAGTTATCGCATCAACGCCAATAATAAAAAACTGGAGGAAAAACTGCGGAAGCACGGCGTGGACATCAACGCTTTGCGCCAAAATGCGTCCGCACCATAACTACTATCCTGTTAATTTAGTCGTTGATAGTTAATAAATTTCATGGCATTATCTTCTAAGAAAAGGAGATAACACATGAGCCAGAAAAACCACAGTATTAAACTGAGAGAACATGA
>JBDRSI010000100.1:0-6339 GCA_043825055.1 Verrucomicrobiota bacterium | reverse complement strand
TATTCCCAGTCAATCAGGCGTTCTTCGGGGTCAAAAGCGCGGATCAGCAGCCGATCGCCTCTTTTATCGGCATGCCGCCGGAAGAACTTCAGGCGAATGGCGCCGGGTGTTTTTTCCGCCGGCAGGTAAAAATGGAGCGCCGGGTCCAACTGAAAGGGGCCATATTGGCAGGCCATGCGTTCCGCATGGCTTGCCTTCTTATGGGAGCCCGAACGATTCATTAAATAAGCGGCAATAATAATTACACCCAGACATGCCGTTATGAGAATAATTTTTTTTATCATGATGTTGCTCCCCATGGTCCTTTTCCTTTCTGTTTCCTACATCCAACCATTGATTGACAGATTCTTTTGATTTGATAACGTAACTGCTCGGGTATCATATCCGAAGATATTTTACCGGATATCACGGACCTGCCCGCAGTGCTACAGCGTTGCAGGCGGGTTACACTGATAAGGGTCCGACCGTCTGACTGTCCGACTGTATGACCTGTGCCTCTGTTATCCGTGCCATCCGTGTCGGTAATCAGTGGTGAGTAGTTACCTGATAACTTGATATCGAGAATTTGATCGGTCAAATTGACCAATGTTGTTATCAAGTCGTTACAAAATATGGTAGGCATTCGTCATGCAGAGTCAACAGCAAACTCGCGACAAAAAATCCTCGACAAAGTGCGCGACGTGATGCGTCTGCCCGCGCGACCTTCCTGCGCCCACCGAAGCAAGAGCTTCGCGACCTTCCTACGCCCACCGGAGCGGGCTTCGCGAAGGCGGGAGGCGGGAGGCCGGAAGGCCGGAGCCGCTCTCGCCTGGGCGTAGCGCTCCGGCGGAGCCTGGCCGGCGTAGGCGGGCTTGCACCACTATTCCATTCACACCGAGCAAGGTAGTCCTGGTGTGCTCAGCCCTTTGGATGATCTGGGTGTCGAGAACCAAGCCGAATATTCCTTGGAATTTGGGATTTGAAATTTTGCTTATGAACGCCTTGCCTCTGATCCACGGGTTAAGCCGCGCCCAACTCACGGAGATTTGCCGCGAGCTGGATCAACCCGCCTACCGCGCCCGTCAAATCTGGCGCTGGCTCTATCACCGGTTCGCGGCCGACTGGTCTGAAATGAAAAATATTCCGCTTGGCCTGCGGCAGGCGCTTGCCCAACGCTTGTCACTGGCCTCGGCCGCGATCACCCGCTCCCAAAGCGAAGCCGGCGTTGGAACAACCACCAAATGGCTGATTGCCCTGGCGGACGGCGACTGGGTGGAGGAAGTCCTGATCCCGGCCCGGGGCCGCACAACGGTTTGTGTATCCAGCCAGGTGGGATGCAAATTTGACTGTGCCTTCTGCGCCAGCGGCAAAGCTGGATTTCGGCGTAACCTGGAGACGGGCGAAATCGTGGGCTTGGTTGTAGTCGCCGCCCGAAGTTTGGGGGCAACGCCCTCGAATCTTGTCTTCATGGGCATGGGCGAACCGCTGGATAATTACGATGCGGTCCTGGCGGCCGTCCGGATCATTAATGATACCGAGGGCTTAAGTCTTGGCGCGCGCCGAATTACCATCAGCACTTGCGGAATTATTCCCGGCATTCAGCGTCTGGGACAGGAAGGCCTGCAGGTGGAACTCTCGATCTCCCTGCATGCGCCGGACGACGCCCTGCGCTCACGCCTCCTGCCGGTCAACCGCAAATACCCGTTGAGCGACTTATTGGAAACCTGCCGCACCTACGCCGAGCAGACCGGCCGGCTAATCACCTTCGAATACACGTTGATCCAAGGCGTCAATGATTCACCCGAACAGGCCCGTGAGCTGGCGCGCATCCTGCGCCCGATCCATGCGCGGGTGAACCTGATTCCGCTGAGTGCCGTGGCGGAATTTGAAGGGCGCGCGCCCCCGGCGCCGGTCGTGAGAGAGTTTCTCAATGTGCTTGAGCGCGCGCGGATTAATGCTACCCTGCGCATATCCAAGGGTGGAGGAGTGGACGCCGCCTGCGGTCAGTTGCGGCGCAAGCACGTCGAGCGTTAAGCGCCACGTCGGCGGCCAAGTGGCCACTTACCCCGCAGCGGGGTGACGTGGTGGAGCGTAGAGCGGACCCCATTACGCTCAAGGAGCTACGAGGGGCAAGCGACGGCCTGTCCACCGACTTGTCCTCCGTAGCTTTAGCGAAGGTGGAAGCCCCTTTGGGCGAAGGCGGAACCACAGAAGTTGGTTTTTATTTCTGCATTCTTAATTCTGCATTCTGCATTTCTTAAAATGACGCATCAATTAACAACCGTCAACCTGCCGCCATCCGCCACGGCTCTGCCCCCGGAGCTGGCGCCGGAGGCGGCGGATAGTTACCTGACGGATGAATCCCGCCTGCGTGGGCGCGCAGAACGCCTGTTTTTTCCGTCGTCGGAAGCGGAGGTGACCGCCGTGCTGAAGGCGGCGGCGGACTCCGCCAAGCCGGTCACGATTTCCGGCGGCCGCACGGGGATTGCCGGCGGGGCCGTGCCGGAAGGCGGCTGGCTCATAAGCTTAGATAAGATGAACCGCCTGACAGCCCTGCGCTACGATCCGGGCGCCAACCGGTTTTTTTTGCATTGTCAGCCCGGGGTCACGCTGGAAACCATTCATACCGCCGTTGAAAAAAAGCGGTTCCCCGGAGAAGAAACCTGGGACGCCACATCGCTATCAGCTTTGCAACAACTGCGTGCTAAAGGCGCCTGGCTGTTCCCGCCGGACCCGACGGAACGTTCCGCGACCCTGGGCGGTATGGCCGCCTGCAACGCCTCAGGCGCGCGCACACTTTTCTACGGGCCGACGCGCCGGTACGTGGAGCGCGTGCGTGCGGCGCTTATCGGAGGCTTCGTACTGGATGTCCCACGCGGAGCCAGCGCCGCGGCGCCGGACGGCGCCTTTCAATTGGTATTGCCGGATGGCACCGTGCGCGTGGGACGGATCCCGGGATATTCCATGCCGGCGGTCAAAAACGCGGCCGGCTATTTTGCACGGCCGGGCATGGACCTGCTGGATTTACTGATCGGCTCGGAAGGAACTTTGGCAGTGGTCACCGAGCTCGTCATCACGCTGATTCCGGCCCCGGAGACGATCCTGAGCGTGATCGGTTTTTTCGCTTCCGAGCCGGAGGCGCTGAACTTTGTGCGCGCCGCGCGCGGCGAAAAGCCGTTAGCCGAAACACCGTTGTTGCCAACTCCTCCCCTGGCGCTGGAATATTTTGACTTCCATGCATTGGACCTCCTGCGGGACCAGAAAGCGAAGCAAGGCGCAACGAGCGCCATCCCGGCCCTGCCGGAAAAGGCGCGAACAGCCGTGTTCATTGAGCTGGCGACCACGGAAGCGGACTTGGAACCGGCGGCCGAGGCGCTCCTGGCGCTCCTGGAAGCCTGCGGCAGTTCTGCAGATACGGCTTGGACCGCCATGACGAGCGAGGAAACCGAACGCCTGAAAGCCTTCCGCCACGCCCTGCCGGAAACGATCAACCAGCGTATCGGCGAGCGGGCGCAGAAGATTCCCGGATTAACCAAGCTGGGCACTGATTTGGCCGTGCCCGACGACGCCCTGTTGAAGATGATGGCCGCCTACCGGGACCTGCTGGATACCGCCGGATTGGACTACGTCATATTCGGACACATCGGCAACAACCATGTCCACGTCAATATTCTGCCACGCAATCTTGATGAGTATGCCCAGGGCAAAGCGCTTTACCTGGAACTGGCGCGCAAAGCGCTGGCCTGGGGCGGAACGGTTTCCGGCGAACACGGCATCGGTAAATTGAAGAAACCCCTCCTGCGCCTGATGTTCGGCGAGGCTGGCATCGCTGCCATGCGCGCCGTCAAGCGTGTTTTCGATCCCGCCGGCCTCCTGAACCCCGGCACTCTGTTTGATCGCTAAACGAAAAATCCGTATTCAGGTTCAGACCGGCCAGGCTTGTTTTTTGCGGGAGGTAAAACTTCTTTCAAAAGACGAGGAATGTTTTTGCGCTCGGTGTGTAGCATACAAGAAAATAAGGGCTATAATCCGCAGTCATCCCCGTCGGAATGTAACCGAGCGCAGCCCGGAAGTATGCGCGCGCGCCTCGGCGAAGCCTCCGGCGTAGCCTGGGTCGCTTAACTTCAGGGCGCAGCGGAGGTTATCCTTGAAATTAATCGCAAAATGGGGCAGTTATCGCAAAATCCGGAGCGAAACTGTGCAAAAACAAATTATCCGGAGAATAACAATGCGACAGGAAAACCTGTCACGGAATCAGGTATATGAAATCACAAACCAACCCAACGACACAGCATTCCACGCAATATGAAGCCTCCCATAATCGGACGATTGATCTGGAAACCGAATATCTCAAAATAAGAATCAACAACAAGGGACATCAGACCGGGCTGATTGATAAATCTTCGGGGAAAAATTATCTCCAATTTGTTGCACCCCTCTGGAAAGCAGTTATTGGGCGTAAAGAATACGAGTGCTCGCAAATTGAGATTCACGGCCAGGATTTGACCGTTCATTTCGGCGGGAAAGCCGTTGCGGGATTTCGTTTCCAGAATAAAAAATATTATTTTACGCTGGAACTGGTTACGCTCCAACCCGATATCGCTCAAATCTCCATGATTGAGCTTAATCTGAAGAAGATGGCGACCATTGCAAAAACGACAAATGCCGCCTATGACGAAAATTTCGCCTTTTGCGTTATGGGGTTGACCATGTCGGCGCATTGCGAGCCGACCGGTTCAAATCTACGGGCCACCTGCTATGCCAAGCATGGGTTAAAAGGAAACAAAATCTCCCTGATTGGGTGTCCGACCGACAGATTAGGAGAATTGATTCAAAAGATTGAGAAAGCCGAGGGCCTTCCCCATATAAGGTTAAACGGCAAATGGGGTAAAGTTTCCCCGGCCATCAAACAATCATACCTTTTCCTGCACGATCTCGGGGAAGAAAACTGCGCCCGCGCAATCGCCTGTGCAAAAAGGATGAAGGTCGGCATGATTATGATTCTGGAAACGTGGGCAAGCAGAACCATGGGGCACTTTCCAATCAATCGCGAACTCTTTCCGCATGGCAAAGACGGGCTCAAAACCGTTGTGGCAAGAATTCACAAGGCCGGCTTGAAAGCAGGTTTGCATTTCCTTTCAACCGGCGTCAGTTATAACGATCATTACATCGCGCCCGTACCTGACAAAAGGCTGGTTAAAGATGCGTCAACTATTTTGGCGGGTGATATTGACTCAATGCAGGTTAATATCCCCTGTGTTAATTATCCGGAAGGATTTCCAAGCTCTTTGCACCCGCGAGGTCTGTACTGGGGCAATGGGGTTGATATCCAGATTGACAATGAGATTATATCTTACGACTCCATATCCGGCAAGAATCCCTGTCGGTTTGCAAATTGTCGCCGAGGCGCCTACGGCACAAAAGCTGCGCGGCACAAACAGGGATCAGGAATCTGGCATTTGAAGCGGTCATATTCCTATTTCGTCGCCGACCTTGACAGCTCCATAGCGGACGAAATTGCCGGACGGATTGCCGCTGTTTTTGATTATTGCGGGTTTGACATGCTTTATTTTGACGGCGCCGAACGTCTCCAGGGGGATCAATGGTATTATAATCCGAAATTATTATTGAAACTTTACGGCAAAATAGCGCCCAATCGGCGCAATCAGATTCTTTTCCAGAGTAGTTCGCATGCGCATTTCTCATGGCATATGATTTCCAGGTCGGCCTGCGCCGACGGCTATGCGAACATAAAGGATAATATCAACAATGCCAGCACAAAATACCAGACCTACATTGATAATTTCATGCCGCTGGATATCGGCTGGTATGGGATCGGACAAAAAGAAATAAGCTACTCTGATATTGAATATGTGCTCGGAAAATCAATCGGATGGAATTCGTCCGTTGGATTCTCAACTTCATTGCGGACCCTTGACCTTAATCCGGAAACGACGGCTCTGCTTGAAATGGCCGGAAAGTATGAATGTCTGCGCCTGAAAAACTGGTTTCCGGAATCGGTTAAAAAAACCTTAAGGCAGCCTCTTCCATGTCACATGGTTAAAATGCCCGGCGGAAAATGGAGTTTTGCCGTGCAACACGAAAAGGTCGTCAGAATGACTGACGGCTTTGACAACGTCTGGACAATGCCGTGCGCGGCAAGCAAGCAAATGCTTGAATTACAGATCAGTGTCGGGAAAGTCACGCGGCCCGGTTCAATTTACCGGGATCAAGCGGGCTTTAATATCATCAATTTCCATGGCAACAGAATTGTGAAATACGATCGCGCGATGGGATTAAGGCCTTTTGGCGAAGATGTGCATGCGATAAATAAAACCACCGCCGCATTCGGTTGTTGTG
>JBDRSI010000099.1:0-2805 GCA_043825055.1 Verrucomicrobiota bacterium | reverse complement strand
GGCATCAATAATACACTAACCTTTATCCCTCTCGGTTTAAAAGACCTAAGCGACAGAGGCGGCGGGGCATTCCCGCAACGCCTCTGTTCTTCTCTCGCCGTCTGTCAGGATCGTGCTTATTTCCCTTGCAGGTAGTTAATCATCGGCTGGGTCACCAGAGGCACGACGTCGCCGATCATGTGGGGCATGAGGTTGTCCATCACCTTGGGCATGAGAACCGGCATTTGCTCCAGCATGTAATCGGGCATGGGGATGCGGTCGGCCACCCTCTGGAGCATTGTCGGCATGACCTTGGGCATCATCATCGGGAGCAGCCTCGGGAAAAGTATCGGGAACATCGGTTTCATGAGGTTGAGCGCTCCGGGGATCTTGCCCATCACCCGCATCATGGGCCCCATGCCCAGCGGCATGGCGCTGATTCACTCCACGCACTGGATATATCGTCCTTTAACTTCCTTGCATGGTCTTCTGCTTTTTCCAGGGCATATTTGGCCTTTCTCAACCGGTCATAGTTTTTTTCCAGATTAGCTCTTACTTTCCGCTCAAAGTCTCTGCGTTTTTCGCTTCTGGCACCCTTAACAGCTTCCCAATATGCGTCGTGGTTTTCACGTATTTTCTTAATCTGATCAAAAATTTCTGATTTATGTCCTGCAGTCATGTCGTGCTTGTGTTCACTGAGCGCTAGTCCAGCTTTTTTTAGAAGCTGGCCGCAGTGTTTCAGCGTTTCGATATCTGGATTTCCTATAATGGGGTCACACTCGGCGCTCATTACATCGCTCATGATAGAATCATACCACTGTTGAGATTTATCATTTTTAGACTCTTCTGTCTTTTGTTGTTTGTCCTTAGCCCGTTCACATGCCGTGTTGAGCTTTCCCCAAAGCCTTTCCCTATCTTCTTTTATCAGTTTCAGCTCCTTAAACATGGCGTTTATAGATTTTACGCCCTGCCAGAAGTCCTTAAAGTTCTGTTGACTCATGGAATCGTGCCACAGGAATTCCCCGTCAGAAGGCATTATTGAATCTATTTCGCACTCAATCTTAGAAGCGTTATCCTTAGCCCCAACTACCCAACCGTTGTCCTGACCCGGCATTGTTTATACTCCTTCTTCAATATATTTTCAGAATTTCATGGTACTTTCATAAAGAATATGCACCCTCCCTGATTTAATCCATTTCCCTAGACCTGTAAGGGATCAACGCTTCGAGGCTGCAGCCGCGCGAAGGATGCGAGGAGTTCCAGGACTTGGAGGGGGCGTCATCGCGCAGCCCGATGCGGTCGTGGTGGCCGACCATGGCATGGCCTTCGTCGCTGTTCGTCCAGTTGCTGCAGGTCCGATCATCGCTGCCGCTGAAGGCCGTGCCGTCCGGCAGGGACCCGCTCAGGATGTCGTGCCTGTTGGGCTTGTCGCCGCGGCCATTGACAACGGTGCCCTTCTCGGTCAGCGCAGTCTGCTTGGTAAGGTTGTTGTTGCCGTGTAGCTGCTGGACGTTCTGCGCGATGACCACTCCCTTCGCGTTCTGCCAAGGTCCCTTGCCGATGCGATCCCGTGCGTTGACCGCATTAGGCCCGCTCGTACTGAGATAGGTGCGCCACGTATGACCGCCGGCGCCCACCGCAGCCGCCAGCTCCTGGCAGTGCTTGTCCGCGCCCGCCAGGCCGCCGAGGTCGGCGCCCTTGCCGCCGTCCACGCTTGTAACGAAGAAGGTCATTTCGGATTGCTGCGCGTGCACGCCGCCGCTCAGGCCGAGAGATAAGAGCACGACTGATACGGCGACGCTCATACTTTTCAGGTTCATTGCATTCTCCCGGGAAATTGGATAGTCCGCGCCTTGGACTGGCAGGATGCCGAGGCCAAAGCCGGCGGATTATAAACGCCGGCGCGGGTCGCGTTATTCCCGCGGTGACAAGACAGTGAAAAACAGGCAGACACAGGCTCGGGCTCGGCATCGGGTGATCGCCGATGACCGTACCGGACCCTGCGCTGCTCGCCCGGACTGTATCGGGTTTGGGCGGGTCAGTGCCGGATGAACGTGCTGCAGTAGTTCTCCTCGCCTACCCACGTTTGTTCGACGACTCGCTCGTCCTTAAAGATCAGCGTGCGCTCGCAGCGCGACGGCGCCCCAACGGGCTGCGTGGAAACGCTCACGCCGCCGCCTCCGCTGCCTGCAAAAATGCCAATGATCGGATTCAAGCGGCTGAGCGTGCCTTCAGACACCCAGGTGTGGGATTCCCGCCCGCCCGCAAGTCTGGCGCCGCGCGCGGGAACACCCCACTGCTCGACCACGGCCTCGTATCGCATTCCCCGCCAGGAATTCTGGGCATCGTTGACGTCAGTCAGCAGGCCGGCACAGCCAGCCAGCAGCACGGTCGCAGCCAGTACGGCATTTTTCATGAGGGGTTCTCTTGGGGCCGCGTGCGCGGCTCAACCTGTTGGCTGATTTGGCGCGGTTTCCGGGCGTTCGCCCGTGTCTGGCGCCTCGCGTTAAAGGACTCGCTCCAGAAACACAACATCGAGCCAGCGCTCGAACTTGCGGCCGACTTCCCGAAAACGCGCGACGCGATCGTATCCCAGCGACTCGAGCAGGGCGATGACCGGGCCCGACTCGCTGCAGCATCCACCGACCAGCGCGTGGTAGTGAAGCGCGCGCGCGTTTCGAGGTCGGTCAGGATGGCGCGGCCGATGCCGCGCCGGTGCCACGCGTGATGAACGTACACGGAGAACTCGGCCGTATGCCGGTATGCGCGCCGGCTCCTGAAAAGCTCGAGCGCGCCCCAGCCGACGATGCGGCCCTCCGCCTGTGC
>JBDRSI010000098.1:0-5081 GCA_043825055.1 Verrucomicrobiota bacterium | reverse complement strand
ATTTCCGATTTCCGATTTATGACCTCCCCCTCCCGCACCAACGCGGTGATTTCTGCAACGATAGGAGAATGCCGCGGCCGGTGCAAGCCAAAAAAATATTATTTTCCTTCTGGTTTCTCCCGGCCGGGTGGGCTATGCTTTCCTCCGTAATGAATACACAGCCCCCGCTTTATCCGTTAATGTTCAAGCCGGTCTATAAGAATTATATCTGGGGCGGGGACCGGATTGCCCGCCGATACGGTCGGTCCTTGCCGAGCGGTATTTACGCCGAATCCTGGGAAATCACCGACCGCGCCGAGGGCATCAACGTGGTCGTCAACGGTTCCCTGGCCGGCAAGGATATTCACGAATTAACCCAAACTTATGGGGCCGAACTGCTGGGACGCCCGCTGGAACGCTTTCCACTGCTGGTCAAGCTGATTGACTCCAAGGAGCGCCTGAGCGTACAGGTGCATCCGGACGAAGCCGCCGCCAAGGCGGTGGGCGGTGAAGCGAAAGCCGAAATGTGGTATATGCTGGACGCAGACCCGGGCGCCGAAGTGTTCGTCGGTTTTCAACCCGGCGTGAATGAAGTCCGGTTCCGGGAAGCCCTCGCGGCAGGCCGGGTTGGAGATCTGCTCAAACAAGTGAGCGTGCATCAGGGGGACGTAATCTACATCCCCGGCGGTTGTGTCCATACCATTGGTGCAGGCGGCCTCATACTGGAAGTCCAGCAGAATTCCGATACAACCTACCGCGTATTCGACTGGAACCGGGTTGGCTCGGACGGTAAGCCGCGCGAACTGCACATTGAACAGGCGCTGAAAGTCATCCAGTGGCAAGGCATTCCCGCCGCCCGCCAGCCCATGCCCTCCGTACCCGCCGAGACGCCCCCCAAAGGCAACCTCATCGTGGAACGCTTGCGCACACCCTATTTCCGATTCGAGGAACTGACCGTGCCCGGCATGCTGGCTTGTTCGCTGGATACCCACAGTTTCCACGCTCTGTTCCTGGAAAAGGGGCTGGTGCGGATCAAGTCGGGGAGCGTGTTGGTGGATGTAACCCCGGGAACCACGATCCTTATGCCGGACTGTCTCAATAAATACGAGATGGCCAACCTTAATACCACCGGCGCCAGCAGGCTATTGCGCATCAGTTTGCCTTAAGGCCTTCCGCGGCCACCGCAATCGCGCCCAAGGCGGCGACTGTTTCATGTAGCCGTCCCGATGCGCTTGCGCAATCGGGATGGCCGCCGGAAGAATCCACGCCCTCATGGGCGCGGCTACCCGGATTGTCCGCCGTAGGCGGATCCGCCAATGGCGGAAAATTCCTATACATCGAATTAGGGTGCAGACAAACACTGCATCAGGTTACAGATTCCAGGTTCCAGGTAAAAGATTTAATGCCTTCGGCTCCCATAGTTTTACGCAATTCCCGAATGCATTTGAGCAACGGCTCGACCGCTTCGTCGGGCACAGCCATGAGCAAGCTGTTATTGCGCCCCGGCCAGATCTCGGTGCCCAAGTGGGTGCCGGAGGTCGTTCCCCTGCCAAAAACGCCGTTCAAGCGGGTGTAATTGCCAAGCCGGCAATGTCGGAGGACTTCCAAAACTTCATCGTCCATGGCTTCGTTGAAAACAAGCATGATCATTTTCATGGGCGATCTCCTCCCGTTGCCTGATGCGCGTCAATAGTTTCCGATCCGGTCGCGTGGGCGTTTTTTCCAAACCGCTTCAAGTTCGCTTCAAACACGGCATAGAGCGTTGGCACAAAGAGCATCGTAATGAACGTGGATACCGTCAAGCCGCCAATCATGGTAATGCCCAGCGGCTGCCAGGTTTCCGATCCCTCGCCGCGCGAAAGGGCCAGCGGCAGGAGGCCCATGAGCGTGGTGAGGGTGGTCATCAGCACGGGCCGCAAACGGTCGTGCCCGCCGGTCGTCACGGCTTCCAGCATCGTCAGGCCGCGCGCGCGTAGAATATTGATGTAACTGATCAGCACAATAGCGTTGTTGACGACGATCCCCATCAGCATGACAATGCCGAGAAAAGTAATCACGCTCAGCGTTGTGCCCGTGAGCATAAACGCCAGGATAACACCCGTGAAGGTAAACGGCACGGCAAACATCACGATGAAGGGGTCCAGCAGGGACTCGAACTGGGCGGCCATGACCATATAGACCAGGGCAATGCCTAGCAGGAGCAAAAGCGTCAAATCTTTGAAGGCTTTGCCCTGCTCCTCAGCTTCCCCGCCGATCATGATGGAGACATCGGACGGCAAGATAATGCCGGCAATTTCGCCGCGGATATCCTCAATCACTTTGCCCATGGAGCGCCCGTGCGTATTGCATTCCACACGCACCACGCGCTCCCGGTTCTGGCGCTCGACTTCCACCGGGCCGATGGTTTCGATTACGCGGGCCAGGTTACCCAGGTACAGCGCCTTGCCGGTATAGGGCGAGACCGGCATCAGGGATTCGATGTCCTCGATCCGGGAACGATCGGACTCTTCGAGACGCACATAAATATCGTAGGTCTCGCCTTTTTCGCGGTATTTGCTGGCGGTGGCACCATCCATAAACGTTTTCACGCTTTGACTCAGCGTATTCATGTCCAGGCCCAGGGCTGAGGCTTTTTCGCGGTCCACGGCGATGCGCAGCTCGGGCCGTTTCATTTCCCGGGAAATACTGGTATCCACGGCACCGGGGGTGCGTTCCAAAATGGCCTTGATTTTTTCGGCCACGCTATCCGTATCGGCGAACGAATTGCCAAAGATCTCAACTTGCACGCTCTTGCCGCCCGTGCCGGCAATAATCCGGCCGAGTGGATTGCCCGTGCTGAGATCGGTCTTCACCACGCCGGGAATGGCCTTGATCCTTTGACGCACAGTCTGGGCAATCTCCTGGATCGAGCGGCGCCGCTGATCCTTGGGCACCAGCTTGACACCGCCGGAAATGACGTGCGTCCCGGATTGCCCGCCGAAAATAGCACCCATGCCTGCCGTCGAGCCGCTGCGCACGCGAGCGGCATATTTTTCGGGAATCATTTCGTCGAAAATCGCTTCCACCTTGCGCGCTACGCGGTCGGTCTCCTCGACGCGCGTGCCGATCGGCAGGTGCACGGTCACTCTCAAATCCCCGGAATCCTCCTCGGGAATGAATTCGTTGCCCACAAACCTTGTCAGCAACAGACTGCCTAAAAACAGGGCCGTAAAGCCGAAAATAACCGTCTTGCGGTGGCCCAGACACCAGGCCAGTGAACGCCCGTAACCCTGCTCCCATGCCGCAAACCAGCGCTCGGAAAGATCGTAAACCTTCTGGAATCGGGAGACGGTCGGCGGCGCCGCCGGACTTACCCCCGGGGTGGCCCGCGGCGTCTGGCGCAGCCACCGGGAACACAGCATGGGCGTAAAGGTGGCGGCGGTAAACAGCGAGGCAATCAGCGTCACGCAGACAATGACGGCCAGCTCGCCGAACATGATCCCGACCACTCCGGACACAAACAGCAGGGGCATAAATACCACGACCGTCGTGGCCGTCGAGGCGGCAATGGCCAGGAACATTTCCGAGGCGCCAAAAATCGAGGCTTCCGCCGGCCGTTCCCCGCGATCCAAATGCCGCGTAATGTTATCCACCACGACAATCGCATTGTCCACGACCATGCCGATCGCAATCGTCAGCGACGAGAGACTGATAACGTTGATTGTTTTCCCGGCCATGAAAAGATAAATGAACGCGATCAGCAGTGAAAAGGGAATTGTCAGCGCAATAATCATGCTGGACCGGAAGCGGCGCAGAAAAAACCAGGTAACCAGGATCACCAGCAGCCCCCCAGTCCAAACCGTGGATTTGAGCGAGGCCAGCGCATCCAGGATGTCCTTGGACGTGTCCATGACGACGAGGACCTTGACGTCCGACGGCAGGGTCGGTTCCAGTTCCTTGAGTTTTTGTTTAACCCGTTGAGCAACCTCAACGGTGTTGGCGCCGATCTGCTTCTGGACCATCATTTGCACACCGCTCTTGCCGTTGATGCGCACGATCGTCGTGACTTCCCGAAATCCGTCTTCCACCCGGGCCACGTCCTTCAGGTACACGAGTTTGCCCTGCCGTTGCCCCAGGATGACTGAATTAATCTCTTCCGGACTGGCAAATTCGCCCGGCAGGCGCAGGAGGTAATCGGAGAGCCCCACTTTTAAATTACCCACGGGCTGGGTGATGTTTTCACGGGCCAGGACGTTGTTAATGTCCAGGATGGAGAAGCCGGAACTTTCCAGCTTGGTCTTGTCCACCCAGATGTTGATCTGCCGCTTCAGACCGCCGTGCAACTGAACCGTGCCGACACCGGGCAACTGACGCAAGGCATCGCCCACCCGCTTGTCAATCAGGTCATAGAGTTCCGGATAGCTGCGTTCCGCGGTAATGCCCACGAACAGGATCGGAATCATCGCCGTGTTGAATTTGAAAATGAAAGGATTGTCCATTTCGTCGGGGATATCGGGCAACACCCGCTTGGCCATTTCAATACGGTCGCGGATGTCGTTGGAGGCTTCGTCCAGATTTATACCCCAGATGAATTTCAGGGTAATGGCAGAGACCCCCTCCAAAGAACGCGAGGTGATTTTTTCCAGCCCCGGCGTGGTGGCCAGCTGGTTTTCCAGCGGCTCGGTTACCTTGATCTCAACGTCTTCCGGACTGGCCCCGGGATAGACCGAAATGACCGAAATCGCCGGCGGCTCGATTTCCGGCATCATGTCCACACCCAGGCGCGACAGGGCGTACAGAGAGAGCAGGATGATCCCGAAAAAGATCATCAGATTGGTCACGGGCCGGCGAACGCCAAAATCGGGGAGGTTCATGATAGCCAACACCTTAAATTAGGCGGCAAAGCCGCCACTTTTCTGGATTCCCGATTAGATCGGGAATGACAATTACGCGCCACCACTCTGTCATTCCCGCGCAAGCGGGAATCCAGTTCAAACTTTGAAATTCCCATACATTAAATTAGACCACGAGGAACCGGATAACTGTTTCTTATCTGCCATGTAGGAGCCACATCTCTATTAAAATTACGATCTTATTCCTTGGAATTTGGAATTTGGAATTTG
>JBDRSI010000097.1:0-6504 GCA_043825055.1 Verrucomicrobiota bacterium | reverse complement strand
GGCCTCCCCCCATCAGTGCATCTCCGTCGAGCAGGAACCAATGGCCGGACGATAGAAATTAAACTGGACATTCGGATGGTCCGCCAAAAGTGACATGGGCACGGTCGCATCCGGCACACGCTTGGAAATCATGAGCGTCGTCAGCCGGATCCCGAACTTGTTGTCATGATGGCCCGGATGCCAGATGGATACCTTCTCCGCCTTCCAAGTCTCCAAGGGACCTACCGAGAGCGCCTGTTTCGGCACCAGGAAGACCTGGCCGCCGCCGGAGGTGCGCGCGTTCTGAATTATCGTCATGGGATGCAGATCCACCACCCGCGTGGCGAGCTTGCGGAATTCCGCCGGCACGGGCGGATGCGCCTTGTATTTTCCCGCGCGCTTGGGCGGATCATTGAACGCCCAGTGCTTCACCTCGCCCTGGCCGCCCTGCATGACCAGGCAACGGGCCTGGTTGTAGGTTTCGCTGTAAGCCTTGACATCCCGGGCGGGGAAATGCAGGTTTTCCGGCCGGGGCCGCAGTTCCTTGCGAATACGGTTAAAGCACAGTTCCATGTCCGCGCGCTTGAAGGAGAGCGGATTGGTGATCGGCATTTCCTTCCCGCCTTCAAACCATTCATCCATACCCCAGAACACGGCCTCTTTCAGATTCATGTTGAGATCGTTGACCATCCGGGCCACGATTGGCAGTTGCTCGGTTGGCCCGATGGGTCCACAGATGCCGGCGGGATTGTCGGCTGTGGACTGGCGCCAAGCCGTAATGTATTCCATGGCTTCGGCCGCGTAAAATTCCTCCAGAGTCTCGTAAAAAACGACCTTAAAGCCCGGCCGGGCCAGCTGGAGGATGTCCTTTTCCGTCAGCTTCGCCGCATCCCGCAACAGGCGCTCATCGAGGGTTGTGTAATCCCACCAGTCCGCCGATATCTTGCTCAGTGCTCTGGCCATATTAATGCCTCCTTGGAATTATGGTTTGTTACTTGCTATGTATTATCATGACCGGCGTCGTAGGTCCGGATTTTTTCACGAATAGCGGCTTCCGCCTCCTGGTAAATCTCCTGGATATCCGGGTCGTAAAAATTATAGACGCGGTCCTCAAAGCGCGTGGTGGCCAGGCGGTCAAACAACCGTTGGCGGGCGCCGCCAATGTCCTTGCCGTAAATGTGGAAGGAATCGGCCTGCCAGTTCATACGCCCGAGCCGGAGTTCCTTTTTCCGGCGCTGGGCCACTCCGGCGGCAATGATATCCCGGTTGAACAGGGTGAATCCGAACATGTTCATGAAATTGGCGCCCCAGGCATCATTACTGCGGAACCGGATGTTGCAGTTCAGCCAGCCGACGCCCTGCTCATCCTCCACGATCCGATACCAGATTGACTGCAGGCAGGGCGGATCATAACAATCCAGGTCCAGATTCGGCATCCAGGTGATCATCTGCGCCTGGCGGGTGAACGGCTGGTCGGCCAGCTTGGCAATGACCCGCTCAACCTGGTTCACGGCCAGGGGCCCTGTCCAGATGGACTGTCCATCCCGCTTTTCGCGCCATTGGCCGTAATTCTGCAGACGGCCGTGGTAGGTGTATTCCCAGCGGGTATCCGTGGGATCGTTCAGGTTCTTGACCCAGTGATCTTTGACGCCCTGCACTTCCATTACGTATTCGTGCAAGTCCTCGATGCCGCCGGGAAAGGCCTTGTGAATCATCGGATCGGCCAGCGGATCCAGGATGGTCATGTTGAGCGTGCAGTCCAGGCTCGGGGGATCGCCCGGCTTGTCGTACTGCGTGTGGAAAGCGATACCGCGTTCATACAAGGCAATGAGCGCCTTCTCGTAAGCTTGCGCCAGGGTTTGTTCGCACACCGTAAGAACGGGAATATTTTGCATGAATTTTTTCTCTTGCTGAAGATCGTAGACAACAACGCGTTCAGCATATCAAACCGGCGATGCATGAAAAGAAAATATTCCAGCAGATCAAGCGCTTCCCGATCGTCACGATATCTGGCCCGATGCCTTCCGCACCGCGTCAATAAAGTGGCGATAATTGTCCCAGGCGATGTCCGCCGACACGGAATGATCAATGGCCGGCAAATACCCGCCCTCATTGATGACCGGCTGAAGCCGCCGGAATTCCGCGTCAATTGCGGCTTTGCCTTGCGCCACCAACCGCTTGTCGAACCCGCCAAGTAAGCGCAGGGACTTGCCGAATGTCCGACGTAATTCCACCGGATCCATCCCCGCGGCCACCTCGCAGGGCGCCAACCCGTTGATACCAACCGCCAGGTAATCCTTCCCGGCGCCAGCGCCGGATGGTATCCTTCCAGGCACTGACCAGGTACAGCGGCCGGTGATCCACAGGTTCATAGCGCATCGTTCTTAGAAACCGCTCGCGATCATTCATTCTTGGTTCCTTTCACTCCATACGAACCTCTAAAGCGCAGACCACCGTGGGGCTCCCGGCCCGGAGCCGGGCGTGCAGCCTGCGTAACGCCGCCGACGCGATTTTCATCGAGGGTTAATTGCAGAAAAGCCGGAGTATACACTCTCGTTCCTGAGAATCAAACCCGTTTCGCTTTTCTTACGGCAACCGGTAAATGGCGGCGGCGCGCCGGTCTCGGCCATAAACAAACAGCGTTGCATGGTCTAACTGAGCCATGAACCGGCGAGCGCCTTTCTCGCCGGCAGAGCCTTCAATAAGCATCGCGTTTCCCGGCACGGGTTCTTTCCAGACACGGGTTGGGCAGATGCCGTGCTGAGCGCTGAACCCATACTTCAGCCAGGCGTAATGCAGGGCATGGATCAAGGAAACAGCCTTCCCCTGGAACACGCCATCCAGCCAGCGGAACCGGTTTTCCAGGCTGGGCGCAAACGGTGACTCCTGGATCCGCTCGCAGGTCATGACCAAATCCTCCCAGAAACGCGGCATGATCCGGGTCGCCAGCAGAATCACCTGCCGTAATTCCGCAACATTGAAGAACCAATCCACCAGGTTCGACAGTTTTCGCGCGGCATCCATTTCCGCGGCACTCATCGTTGAAGTTTGCAGCACTTCATACGGCGGCTGGGGAGCGGCAACCATCTGCCAACGATCTCTTTCACAAGCCAACCGTGTGCCAGGAAGCAGTTTCAACATCTCAAGCTGGATCTCACCAGGGTTAAGCGGAATCATAATTTTCAGGTCATGAAACACGTCTCCGAGCATAGCGCCCGGAAGACCGGCAATCAAATCCACGTGCACCTCCAAATTGCGGAGAGCACATAGCTGAACCGTTCCTTTCAGCAAACGCCTGGCAGTGCCTTGTCGCCGCAGGGCGCGCAGAACCGCCGGATTCAGGCTCTGAACACCCACTTCGAGATGGAACCGGCCGGGCGCGACGGCAGCCAGTTCATCCAGGATCGCAGGCGTCATCCGGGCCGGATCTATTTCGAGATGGAAGCGCAGGCCCTTAAACTTGTCGCGAAACATGCGGATAAGAGGAAGACAGCGAACGGGACGGTCATTGAAGGTTCGGTCCACGAGGCGCACTTCCGGAACGCCGTGCGCACTGATCAGCCGCAAGTCCCGGCGAATGCGATCCGTGGAAACCGTGCGGACCGGAACGCCGGCGCTGGTGCAGAACGCGCACCGGTTGGCACAACCCCGCGAGGTTTCCAGCAGAATAAACGGTTTACGGAAGGCTTCCAGGCGGGCTGCATAAGGTGATGGGATATCATCCAGCCGCGCCGTGATTGCCGCCAGGCCGTTATCCACATAACGGCCATTTACCACCCCGCAGAAACCCGGGACGGCCGGCCATGATTTCGGTCGCGCCAGGCGGCTTAACCAATCGGCCAACGCAATTTCGCCTTCGCCGCGTATCACGGCATCCACAAAAGGGAATTGGCGGAAAAATTCACGGTTGTCGCCCAGGAATTCCGGACCGCCCGCCACGATGCGGCATTGGGGACACAGCGCCTTGAAACGGGACAGGAGCGACAGCAGAAACGCGCGGTTGAACAGGTAAACGGTCGTGGCCAGAACGGCCGGTCGAAGGCGCACGAGGCGGATCAAGGCCGCATGAAGCGAATCGTTCTGAGTCATTTCCACTTCATGCCAGCGCCAGCCCCGCAAAACGCGGGGAGCGCCCGCCCGCTCAGCGTAGGCGCGCAATATCCAAGCCGCCAAATTCGTGTGCGAATAGGACGCCGTGACGGAAAGAAAAACCAGCCTCCGCTGACTGGAGCAGGACGAAGCTACAGCAAGCTGGCAATGGCTTAGGCGTCCGATTTCATTCTGCATTCTACATTCTACATTCTGTATTTCTTACTCGGCCTGCCACAGACCCAGGGCCGGATTGGAAATGTAATAAATTTGCTCACCATCCGGCAGGGTGTTGAAGCCGTCTTTCAGTTTCGCCGGATTGTAGCGCGCCAAGGCCGGGTTCAGGTCGGCATAGCGGAACCCAACGCCTTCAATATCAGCGCGGCTCAACCCTCCCGGAGCGTACGTTATAGTGAAACGGCCCTCGCTGGAACCGTGGATGAGATGGGCGGCGGCGCCCAGGCTGTTGCGCAATTCGGCATCTTTGGCCACCGCGCGCAGGGTCGCCGGCGTACCGCGGTAACCATAGCGCCGGATCATGCGTTCGTTGATCTCGGCCTCGCCGAACTCAACCAGGCCGGGCGCCAGGATCAGCAGTTCGCCGTTGTCGGCCAGGGCCATGCGCGTACGGTAAATCGCCTTGTTGCCCAGCCAAGTACTCTTGAATTCGCCCGGATCAAGATGCACAACCACTTTTTTTAAACGCGGCGTCTTGACGATGTTGACCTGCTGACTAAGGCGTGCGGCGCGGACATAACTTTCGCGGTCATTCCCGGCAAAGAGACCGCGCGTTACCAGCCGCCCTTCGGCATCCTTGGCGCGCACAGTCAGGACATACGTGAGCGGCAAGTGAGCCAACAGACAGTCCTCGGCCTCGTTGAGCAGGGTACGTACGGGACTCTCGATGCGGCCCATGATGCTTTCCATGTTGCAGACCGCGCCCAGAAAATGGCTCTTGTTGATCGTGTCCGGCCCGGCACAGCCGACCAGGATATTCTTATTGCCGCCGGCCATGCCAATAACCTCGTGGGGCACAATCTGCCCGCAGGAAATAATGGCATCGTGCTTGCCCAGCGCAATAAGCTGGTCAATCTCAATGCTGACGGGGTAATCCACCTTGCCGCCGCTCAGTTCGCGCAGGCGCTCGCCGGGTATCTCACCCATTGGTGTTAGGCCCTTCTGCCAGTCATGGACGCGGATAAGGTCGTGCGGCACGCCCGGGAACATCTGCGTGATTTCGGCCGCGGTCATCGGCCGGTGCGTCCCCAGGGCTGGCAGGAGCTCGACCGCCGCGCGCTTCGCCAGGAGCTTGTAAAGCTGACTGCAAATCGCACCGGCCCCGGAATGAAAGCGCGAAAAGTCCGGGGGAATAAGCAGAACTTTTTTCCGTTTGCCCGGCAGTCCCGACCTCTCAAAGAGTCGGGACGCCACGCACTTGAGACAGGCATCGGTTTCCCGGTTCGATATCTCCCGGTCCGGGCCTCCTTCGTTAATCCAAGTTGGCATTATCAGATCTCCACGTATATGTTAATTTGGCATGAACATACACTCATTTAGGTAATGATACCGTTCTCCCCGGAACCCGCGCAAGACTGCCTTGCGGCTGGTCATGGAAACGATATGCGAGGACTGGAGCGGAACTTTACCGCCGCCACCCGGCAAATCAACCACGAACTGCGGCACGCTCAGACCCCCCAGCCCGGCGCGCAACTGCTCGGCCAGCCGGATCCCGAAGGGCAACGGCGTGCTGAAATGCCCCACCCCCCGGACCGGATCACATTGAAACAGATAATAAGGCCGCACCATGATGCCCTGGAAAGCGTTGCACAGGTCTTTCAGGGTTTCAAAATCGTCATTCACGGCACGTAATCGCGCCCGGATCTCAGGTTGTGGAATGAATGCACTTTGTTTCATTTTTTACTGGCGAATCCCCCGCTATCGTGATTTACTGGAATTCCTTTTTATCGCGCATAAATCGTCGAGCAGACGCTCTGAGATCCAATTAACCATAATGCCAAAAACAAGGATGTGCACCATGAAAATAATCATCGCTCTTGGAATGCTCGCGAGCCTGCTCAACGCCGGGTTACTCCATGCTCAGGAGGAAACCGCACCCGCCGACGCAACCAACGCCATGGTTACCGCTGAGCCTACGGTCGTTTCCGCCGAAACCGACACCATAACTGACACCAACGTCGTGGCCGCCACCGGCGTCCCGGCTGAAACCAACATTTTGGTCGCCGCCGAGCCCAATCCGCCGGAAGACCCGATAATGAATATGATTGCCCGCTTTTCGTTTGATGCCGGAATTATGCCCGAACCCGCCACGGGTGGCTTTGACATCCCAGTGGTATTTCAGCGGGAATCGCCTGCTTTCCTCAACGGCCAGGAGCTTGGCGCTAACATGCCGCGGCTGGTTGCCGGTAAATTCGGCCA
>JBDRSI010000096.1:0-2430 GCA_043825055.1 Verrucomicrobiota bacterium | reverse complement strand
CAAGGTGGACGCCGACCTCCGGGCGGCGTTTCGCATGACATTGAAATTCCTTGGCGGCGAGAACTGTGGTTTTGTATTTTACATTCTACAAATGACCAGCCGATTAGACCACAATTACTGGATGGCGCGTGCACTGACGCTGGCCCGGCGGGGCGAGGGTCTGACGCGCCCCAATCCGCCCGTGGGCGCCATGATTGTGCGCGGGTGTCACATGGTCGGTCAGGGATGGCATCACCACTCCGGCGGACTGCATGCCGAGGCGCTGGCCATCCAGGATGCGGGCGCGCGCGCCAGGAATGCCACGCTCTACGTCACGCTTGAACCCTGTTGCACCCAGGGTCGCACGCCGCCATGCACGCGCGCCATTATTCAGTCAGGCATTCGGCGCGTGGTCCTGGCCGCGCGCGACCCCAATCCCAGGCACAACGGCCGGGGCATAGCCATCCTGCACAAGGCCGGCCTGGAAGTTATGGAAGGCGTTGGTGCAGTCGAAGCGCGGCAATTGATCACACCCTTTAAACAGTGGATTCGGACGCTCCGCCCTTACGTGACCCTGAAACTGGCTGTATCGCTGGACGGCAAAATCGCCGATGAGCGTGGACGATCCCGCTGGATTACAGGGCCGGCGGCCCGCCGCCAGGTTCAAGCCTGGCGCCGAAGCGCCGACGCCATCCTGGTCGGCGCCCGCACGGTGCTTGCCGATGATCCTTCGCTACTACCCAAGCCCTCGGGCGGGCGCCGGCCATGGCGGGTCATAGTGGATACCCGCGGAACCCTGGCATCCAGCGCCAAGATTTTTACCGATGGACACCCAGCACAAACGATCATTGCCACCACGCGCCGGTGTCCGGCACGGCGGCAAACCGCCTGGCGGTCTACCGGCGCCCAGGTCTGGGTTCTGCCGGAGTCACAGGGCGGAGTTTCGCTGACCGCGCTCATGAAAAAACTCGGGCGCCTTGGCTGTTTACATGTGTTGTGCGAAGGAGGGGGCAACCTGTCAGCCTCCCTGATTCGCGCCGGCCTGGTCAACGAATTCCGGTTTTTAATCGCGCCCTGCATCATCGGCGGCGGAAAAGCGCCGGGGGCCGTCGGCGGCGTCGGCTGGCCGCTGTCGGCTGCGCCGAAATTGATCTTTACCGAATGCCGGCGAATGGGGCCGGATCTTTTGATTACGGCAATACCAAGGCAGAGGAAAGAAATAAGCAAACATCCAACATCCAACATCGAACATCGAACATCCAATGTATGAAAAGAAGATGAATCCGGACAAGCGAGATTGTAACAGCTTCGATCTTGAGGAACGGCTGCTCGAATATGCCGCCATGATTATTCGCCTTGCCGAGCATCTGCCTGCAACGCGCGCCGGCAATCATATTGCGAACCAGTTATTACGTTCAGGAACATCGCCATTGTCAAATCACGGCGAAGCGGAATCGGCAGAGTCCATGTCTGATTTTTGCCACAAATTACGTATTTGCCTTAAAGAACTTCGAGAATCCAAACGCTGGTTGCGTTTGATTCACAAGGTGCTGGAACCGGCAAATCAATCCGACATCAAATCGCTTTTGAACGAGACCGATGAATTGATTAGAATATTTGTTGTCAGCATCAAAACAGCTGAAAAACACAAAAAGGAATCATCCAATTAAATTCACCGGCCTCATTCAACATTTGCTTGCTTTCATTCGACGTTGGATGTTCGATGTTGGATGTTCGATGTTTGCTTAGGATTTCCTTATGTTCACCGGCCTCATTCAGCAGATCGGCACACTTTCCCGCCGCGAAACGGTGGCCGGCGGACTGCGCCTGGTCATCGCCGGCACACCTTGGAATCCGCCGCTGACCCTGGGTGAAAGCATGGCGGTTAATGGCGCCTGCCTGACTATCGCGCATATCCAGGGGAAAAACTTCGCCGGCGACATCTTGCAGGAAACGCTCGACCGCACCAACCTGGGCGATAAACGCCTGGGCACGACCCTTAACCTGGAGCGCGCCCTGCGGCTGGGCGATCCGCTGGGCGGCCACCTGGTCAGCGGACATGTGGACGGCATCGGCACCGTTCATCGCCGTCAGGCCAAAGGTCGGGATTGGATCTTGCGGGTGACCTGCGGAACCGAGCTATTGCGCGGCATGGTATTGAAAGGCTCAATCGCCATTGATGGTGTCAGTCTGACCATTGTAGAACTGGACAAACGCTCTTTCGCCGTGGCCTTGATTCCGTTCACCTGCGCGCACACCGCGCTTGGCAAACTGAAAGAAGGGAACACTGTCAATTTGGAAACCGATTTCATCGGCAAGCATGTCCGCCGCACCATGGAAACGGAGCAAGCCCCCACCCCACTTACTTGGGACCGCTTGTACAAAGCCGGCTTCGGCGAAGGCTGAGAACACGGGTTTCATGTAGCCGCGGCGGTGACGCCGTGGCCGCAG
>JBDRSI010000095.1:0-4586 GCA_043825055.1 Verrucomicrobiota bacterium | reverse complement strand
CTTCGCGAAGCCCGCTCCCGCCTTCGCGACGCCCGCTTCGGTGGGCATAGGCAGGTCGGTGGGCATAGGACGGTCGGTGGGCTGATGGTCATTCCCGACTTGATCGGGAATCCAGACCAATCAATGCGGGATTCCCGCTTCCCGCCTTCGCGTAGCCCGCTACGGTGGGCGTAGGAAGGTCGCGGGAATGACAGCATTGAAATTCGCAACCTACCCACAAGACTGAGGCCTTACATCGGAAGAGCAATTATCGTCATTCAGAGCGAAGCGAAGAATCTCGTGTTAAGTATTGCAGAGATTCCTAGTCGTCCCGCTTTTACGGGACTTCTCTGAATGACATGCCAAAGAATCGCTTAATTCAGGTTTTTGGAAAACCTCCCACGAGGATGATTATGATGAATCTAAAAAGGCTGATCCAATCGGCCATGCTGATCCTTCCCGCCATGGTAATTCCGGCACTGGCCACCTTCGGCTGTAAACGCCCCGCGCCCCAGATGGCGCCGCCGGAGGTGATGGTAATGGACGTGGTTCAGAAGGACGTGCCCATTTACGGAAACTGGATCGGCACGCTCGATGGGATGGTTAATGCCCAGATCCACGCCCAGGTCAGCGGCTACCTGATGACTCAGCATTACCAGGAAGGCGCGCTCGTCCACAAAGGCGACCTGCTTTTTCAAATTGACCCGCGTCCCTTCCAGGCAACGCTGGACAAGGCCAATGGCCAAATGGCCGAGGCCCAAGCCAACCTGGACCTGACCGCCATCAACGTCAAGCGCTACACGCCCCTGGCCAAAAATAACGCCATCAGCCAGCAAGAGCTGGATAATGCCGTTCAGTCCAACAAGGGCGCTCAAGCCGCGTTGGAATCGGCCCAGGCGGCCGTCCAGCAGGCTGAGCTGAATTTAGGGTTTACCAAGGTTATCTCGCCGATTGACGGCATCGCCGGCATCGCCGAAGCCCAGATCGGCGACCTGGTGGGTCCCAATACCGCGGAACTGACCGCCATCTCAACAGTAGATCCCATCAAGGCCTATTTCCCTATCAGCGAACAGGAATATATGAAGGCGATGGAAAAACGACTAACACAGGACAGCGAACATGTCATCCATCGCACCAACAACCTTGAGCTTATTCTCGCCAACGGCAGTACGTATCCGCACAAAGGCACGATTATACTCGCCGATCGCCAGGTGAACATTAAAACCGGCACGATCCTCCTCGCCGGCCTGTTTCCGAATCCGGATAACATCCTGCGGCCGGGCCAGTATGCCCACATCCGGTTTGTCATCCAGATGCATAAGGGCGCACTCCTGGTTCCGCAACGCGCGGTCACGGAAATACAGGGCACCTATCATGTTGTGGTCGTGGACCAGAACAACCGCGCCTCTATCCGAACCGTGGCCGTGGGCGAACGCAGTGGAGCGTTATGGATCGTCAATCAGGGATTGAATTCCGGCGAGCGGGTGGTGGTCGAAGGCACGCAAAAGGTTCGCGAAGGCACAATCGTTAACCCGCAACCCTATCAGCCGGATACCGGTAAGGCTTCGGGAACCGGGACAAATTAGGCGGCCAAAGGTCGCAACAAAGATTCTGGATTCCCGATCAGGTCGGGAATGACAAGCAACGTCTGCCCATTCTGTCATTCCCGCGAAAGCGGGAATCCAGAATACGTGTAACCTTGAAATTCCTTAGCATTAAATTAGGCGCAGCGGGGTAACTTTTTGTTTTTTGACGCCCCTGGGGCGATCTCTACTCCATGACAAAATTCTTTATCAACCGTCCCATCGTGGCCATGGTGATTTCGATCATCATGGTTATCGTGGGCCTTGTCATTATGCTGGGCCTGCCTACGGCCCAATTCCCCAATATCGTCCCGCCTGAAATCCAGGTACAGGCGACATACGTCGGCGCGGACGCGCTGACCGTGGAACAGTCGGTGGCAACCCCCATTGAACAGCAGATGAGTGGCGTGGATAACATGGCTTACATGTATTCCGTCAACGCCAACAATGGCGCCATGTCGATGCGCATTGATTTTGATGTCTCGACAGATCCCAGTATTGACCAGATCCTGGCCCAGATGCGCGTTAATCAGGCCGATTCCCAGCTCCCGGCCGACGTCCGCAATTATGGTGTCACCGTCCAGAAATCCACGGCCGCTCCGCTGATGCTCATTTGCCTGTATTCGCCCAAAGGCGCCTATGACGCCGCGTTCCTGGCCAATTACGCCTACATCAACCTCAACGACCAACTGCTCCGTGTGCCGGGCATCGCCAGCATCCAGGTATTCGGCGCGGGCCAATACGCCATGCGGTTCTGGGTCAAACCCGACCAGTTGGCCAAGTTAGGCATCACCGTCCCGGAAATCATCAGCGCGGTCAACAGCCAGAACAAGGTTAACCCCGCCGGCCAGATTGGCGGCGAGCCGGTGCCGCCGGGCCAGGAATATACCTATACCGTGCTTGCCCAGGGCCGCCTGGTAACGGAAGAAGAGTTCGGTCGGATCGTGATCCGGGCCAATCCGGATGGTTCCATGATCCGCCTTAAAGACGTCGCCCGCGTGGAGTTGGGCGTTCAGTATTATAACCTCAAAGGACGGCTTAATGGCAAGCCCTCCGCCATTATCGCGCTCTACCAACTGCCCGGCGCCAATGCCATCAAGGCGGTTGACGGCGCCAATAAACTCATGGCCGAATTGAAACAGCGGTTTCCGGCGGACCTGGATTACGCAATCGGGCTCGATACCACCCAGGCCGTCAGGGCCGGCATCAAGGAGATTGTCAAAACGCTTTTCCAAGCGCTGTTCCTGGTGATCCTGGTCGTCTTCCTTTTCCTGCAAAGCTGGCGCGCCACGCTGATTCCGCTCCTGGCGGTGCCCGTCTCGCTGATTGGCACTTTTATTTTTTTTCCGGTCTTTGGTTTTTCGATTAATACGCTTTCGCTCTTCGGGTTGGTGCTGGCCATCGGCGTGGTAGTGGATGATGCCATCGTCGTGGTGGAGGCCGTGGAGCGCCACATCGAGGAGGGCATGGCGCCCAAGGAAGCGACCATCAAGGCCATGCAGGAGGTATCCGGGCCGGTCGTCGCCACCGCGCTCGTCCTGGCAGCCGTGTTCATACCGACCGTTTTCATTCCCGGCATCACCGGGCGGCTCTACCAGCAGTTCGCCGTGACCATTGCAATTTCCGTGCTTATTTCGGCCTTCAATGCCTTGACGCTCAGCCCGGCACTCTCCGCCATGCTCCTGAAGCCCCGCAAGGAAACGCACGGCCCGCTCGCGCTGTTTTTCGGCGGTTTCAACCGGATGTTCAGCCGCGCCACCAACCGCTATGTTTCAATCTGCGCGGCTTGTATCCGCAAAACGGCTTTGAGCCTGGCCTTCCTGGCGCTGGTGGCGGTTGGCATCGGCGGGTTCGGCAAAATTCTGCCGGGCACATTTATCCCGGAGGAGGACCAGGGATATATGTATATTAACGTTCAGCTTCCAAATGCCGCCTCGCTGCAGCGCACGGATGCGGTCTGTCAACAGATCGAGGCAATTCTCGCCAAAACCCCGGGCGTGCAATCTTACACCACCGTCTGCGGCTTCAGCATGTTGAGCTGGGTCCAGAACACTTACAACGCTTTCTTCTTTGTCACGCTTAAGCCATGGGATGAACGCAAAAAACCGGAGGAACAATACGCGGCAATTGCTGATTATCTCAATCAGGTTTTATCCAAACTCCCGCAAGCTGTCGCGTTTTCCTTCCCGCCGCCGGCCATCCCCGGCATTGGTACGGCCGGCGGCGTCACGTTCCTGCTCGAGGACCGCGCCGGCAAGGACATTGCATTCCTGGCTGATAATGTGAAAACCTTCATGGAGGCCGCCCGCAAGCGGCCGGAAATACAAACGATTAACACAACGTTTCTGCCGGTCGTGCCGCAGGTGTATGTCAATGTGGATCGCGACAAAGTGTTAAAGCAGGGCGTGGATATCAGTCAGGTGTATCAAACCCTGCAGGCCTTTATGGGCGGTTATTTTATCAACTATTTCAACCGCTTCGGGCGGCAATGGCAGGTCTATATTCAAGCCGAAGGCGATTACCGCGATCGCGCCGAGAACCTGGGCCAGTTTTACGTGCGCAACAACCAGGGCGATATGGTGCCGCTCTCCACGCTGGCCAAGATCGAATCACGCTTCGGGCCGGAATTCACCATGCGGTTTAATCTCTACCGTTGCGCCCAGTTTAACGTCTCCGCGGCGCCGGGCAATAGTTCCGCGCAAGTCATGCAGGCATTGGAAGAGGTCTTTGCCCAGACCATGCCGGTGGAAATGGGATATGATTATCTGGCAATGTCATACCAGGAAAAGCAGGCCCAGCAAGGCGTTCCGATATGGGTCATTTTTGGGTTGTCGCTGTTATTCGTGTTCCTGATCCTGGCGGCCCAGTATGAAAGCTGGGGTTTGCCGTTCAGTGTTCTGCTGGGCACGCCCATCGCCGTGTTCGGCGCGTTCCTGGCAATCTATCTGCGCCACATGGAAGTCAGCGTTTACGTCCAGATCGGGCTGATCATGCTGATCGGACTGGCCGCGAAAAACGCCATCC
>JBDRSI010000094.1:0-2720 GCA_043825055.1 Verrucomicrobiota bacterium | reverse complement strand
ACCAGGGCCAGCGCATTGGTGGCCTGGTTTTCAAATTCAATATGAGCCGCTTTGGCAAACGGCATCGGGAACCGGGAAATCAGAGTGTTGGTATTCAAACCGAAATACATACTTTGGTATTTGGCCCGTCGCCAGACGTTGCCGAAGAAATCACCGATCGGCGCTTCCACACTGGCCGCGGCCGTATCATCCCAGCGTATTCGGAAAACGACGTCCCGCAGAAGGCTGTCCCACTGGAGAGACTGAGATGGAGCCAGGGCCTTCGGAGTAATGCGTATTTCATAAATCATGGCGGGACCCATGATGCGGGTCAATGCCTGGCGCTTGCCTGCGGGCAGGTCCAGAGTGACCGCGTTGGTCACACCCCCCCCGGTCGGGAACCCGGAGGCTGGATTATCCCATGCCTGTCGAACCCTTAGCAAAGCCTGTTCATCTTTCGCGCCAAGCTTCTTGGGAAATGTTTCTACACGCGAGCCTTTAGGCAATGACGTGTAGTTAATTTGGTGGAACACGCGCGGCCAACCGCCGGGCTTATAGCCGCCGGCCTGGATCATGATAACCAGGCGTTTGGCATAAGGAATGGGAATATAACTGTAGCGGCAAAAACCCTCGTCGGCGGCAAGGAGCGGGACAAATGGCGAGATTTTGCCGCATAATTGATTAACCGTGGTATCAAAACGGGGTGATTTTTCGTTGTCAAAATAGAGCCGAATTTGATGTGCCTCCTCCCCGCCCGTGAACCAGAATCGGGAGACATAACCCGGCCCCTTCAAGTCGGCAATTACCCACCAACCCGCGGGTCCCGACCGCAAAGGATGGTTGTAGTCGGCATTGCCACCCGTGGGATCAGAGGAACTAAGCAGGCTCGTTTCCGGGAGGTCCAGTCGCGCCAAATTTTGAGGATCGGCCAGACGGCTAACCAGTTGCTGAAAGGTCACACCTTCCGCGGATTTCTTCCCGGGAGAACACCCGCAAAGGCCAATGGCCGCCAGGGCCACAAAAACAAAAAACCTGACATGGTGCATCAAATGACCTTCCGATTCTCCCCGCGATATCATGGAGTATGGCCAACCAGTTGACCGCCACGAGTGACAATCGCACTCCATGACTCATAACGTCACCCTCAGCCCTGTTTCTTGGAGATCCGCTTATTAATCGGTTCGTAATGCCGCTCGGTTCGGCCGATATAGACCTGGCGCGGCCGCACGATCTTGAAGTTTTCGATGTGCACCATTTCCCGCCACTGGGCCAGCCAGCCCGGCACGCGGCCGATGGCAAACAGCACCGTGAACATATCGTAGGGAATGCCCACCGCTTTCAGGATCAGGCCGGAATAAAAATCCACGTTCGGATAGAGATTGCGCTCGACAAAGTATTCGTCTTTCAGCGCCAGTTCCTCAATCTTCTGGGCAATATCGAACAGCGGGTTGGCAACGCCCGGCTTGTTAAGCAATTTATGACAAGCCTGCTTCAGAATCTTGGCCCGCGGATCAAAGTTCTTATAGACCCGATGCCCAAACCCCATGAGCCGTTCCTTGCTGGTCTTGCTCTTGGCTTGGTCAATGAAGGTCTTGGGATCGATGCCGGTCGCCAGAATGCGCTCCAGCATGTGGATGACTTCCTGATTGGCGCCGCCGTGACGCGGACCCCACAATGCGGAAATCCCCGCCGAAATCACGGAATAAATATTGGACAGACTGGACCCGACCAGCCGTACCGTGGAGGTACTACAGTTCTGCTCGTGGTCGGCGTGCAGGATCAGGAACAGTTCCACCGCCCGCACGATGTCCGGATCCTGCCTGTAATCCTTGACTGGCGAGGAAAACATCATATTCAGGAAATTCTCCACATAGTGCAGTTTGAACGACGGATACACCGTCGGCTCCCCGATGGATTTCTTGTAGGAAAAGGCCGCCACCGTACGCACCTGGGAAATCAGGTTAGCCATGAACTGTTCTTCGGCGTCCGGGTCCATGATATCCGGTACGGGGTAAAACGTGGAAAGCGATGCCACCATGGTGGCCAGGATGCCCATCGGGTGCGCGTATTTCGGGAAAGCCACAAAGAAGTGGCGCATGTCTTCGTGGATCAGCGACGATTCATTCAGCCGGTTGGAAAAAACCGTCAGCTCGTCTTTCGTCGGCAGTTCGCCGTGAATCAGGAGATAGGCGGTTTCCACGAACGTGGATTTTTCGGCCAACTCCTCAATGGGATAGCCCCGATAGAGCAGAATGCCCTTCTCGCCGTCAATGTAGGTAATCCGGCTCAGGCAACTGCCCGTGTTGCCCAGGCTGGTGTCGAGCGTAATCAGGCCGGTCTGCTCCCGCAGACCCGTAATATCAATGGCCCGTTCACCCTGGGTGCCCTCGACAATCGGGAACAAGTGCTCTTTCCCGTCAATAATAAGTTTGGCCGAGTTTGACATGGTGTGATTTATGGTAACTATTAAGGAAGCCATCCGAAGACGATTTTTTTGTAAAAAATCCTTTCACGTTTCCAAGCCACTGTCTTGAAGGACAATTCTTCCGTAAATATGAAGAAAGATAGACCGTTTTGCGTCGCGCGTCAAGAGGAAAATCGTTAAAATCGTTAAAAACTGGCGGGGTAGTCCTTGATGGTCAACGAGTTACAAATGACGATTTATTTCGATTTTTTTCATTTTTTGTAATAGTTTAGCGGCTTGAAGCGGGAGCGGGCAGGAGGACGGCGGCTGCGGCAGC
>JBDRSI010000093.1:0-2786 GCA_043825055.1 Verrucomicrobiota bacterium | reverse complement strand
TTGTTTTTCAATCCAGTAAATCCTGTTAATCCTGTCAAAAATCTTTTTGAAAGTATCTTATGAAAAAAGACAAAATCACGCTGAAAGTCAAGGAAGCCCTGGCTAAGGATGTCGGCCGCGCCCTCGCGCGCATTGATCCGGAAGATATGCATACCCTGGGCCTGGAAGTCGGCGATATTATTGTGATTGAAGGCAAACGTCAGACCCCGGCCAAGGTCATGCCCTGTTACGCGGATGACCGCGGCTTGGGTCTCATCCAGATGGACGGAATTGTGCGTGCTAACGCGCAAGCGGGGCTGGATGAGAAAGTCAAGCTCGTCAAGGCCGATGATAAACCCGCCGGCAAAGTCACTCTCATGGCGCTCACCGATGCCGGCGCTCTTTCCAAAAATGGGGCGACGGGCGGCAAGGACAGCCAGTATATTGGCTCGCTGATCAATGGGCTTCCGGTCATGAACGGCGACCGTGTCCGGGCCACCCTGTTCGGCTCGCGGTTTTGCGAGTTCAAGGTGATGGACACCATACCCGACGGTGTGGTCGTCATTCATGCCGGAACGCTGATCCGGATGGAAACGGGCAAGTCCGGCGAAAGCCACACGGGCAAGATTTCTTATGAGGATATCGGCGGACTCGGGGTGCATATCCAACGCATTCGGGAAATGATCGAGTTGCCTTTGCGCTATCCGCAGGTGTTTGCGCGGTTGGGCATTCAGGCGCCTAAAGGCGTGCTCCTGCACGGACCGCCCGGCACCGGGAAAACCCTGATTGCCCGCGCTGTGGCCAATGAGACGGACGCCTATTTTACTCATATATCCGGCCCGGAGATCATGGGCAAATTTTATGGCGAAAGCGAAGGGCGCCTGCGTTCGGTGTTCGAAGATGCCCAGAAACACGCCCCGGCCATTATCTTTATTGACGAAATTGACGCCATCGCCCCCAAGCGCGAGGATATGGGCGGCGAGAAACAGGTTGAACGCCGCGTGGTTGCCCAATTGCTCGCTTTGCTGGATGGCCTTGAGTCGCGCGGAAATGTGATTGTCATTGGCGCCACCAATATCCCCAACACGCTGGATCCGGCTTTGCGTCGGCCTGGCCGGTTTGACCGCGAAATCGCCATTCCCATCCCGGACAAGCACGGGCGCTTGGAAATCCTCCAGATTCATACCCGTGGCATGCCCCTGGCCGGCGACGTGGCGGTGGAACGGCTGGCGGAAATTACGCATGGCTTCGTGGGCGCCGATCTGGAAGCCCTGGCGCGCGAGGCCGCGATGTCGGCCCTGCGTAAAATATTCCCGGTTATTGACTTCGAAATGGCGGAAATTCCTTATGAGACGCTGATGAAGCTGGAAGTGACCATGGATAATTTTGTGGAGGCCATGAAGGAGGTTGAGCCTTCCGCCATCCGCGAAGTGTTTGTCGAGGTGCCCGACGTGCGCTGGGAGGATGTCGGTGGGCTGGAATCCGTCCAGAGTGAATTACAGCAAGCCATCGAGTGGCCGCTGAAATATGCCGACTTGTTCCAAAGGGCGCATACCAATCCGCCCAAAGGGATCCTGCTGTTCGGTTTGCCGGGCACGGGCAAAACCCTGCTGGCCAAGGCGGCCGCCACGGCCAGCGGCGTTAATTTCATTGCCGTGAAAGGCCCGGCGCTGATCTCCAAATATGTGGGTGAAAGCGAGCGGGCGATCCGCGAGGTGTTCAAAACGGCCAAACAGGCCTCGCCGACGATCTTGTTTTTCGATGAAATTGACAGCCTCCTCCCGCGGCGTGGCGCCGGCGGCGACGGTCACGTGGCCGAACGGGTCATCAGCCAGTTCCTGACCGAAGTGGACGGCATCGAAGCGTTGAAAGGTGTCGTGATCCTTGGCGCGACCAACCGCCTGGACTTGATGGATCCAGCTGTGATCCGCAGTGGGCGGTTTGACCTGCTCCTGGAACTTCCCAAGCCCGACGTGAAGGCCCGCGAGGCCATCTTCGGTATTCATACCCGCCAGAAGCCGCTGGCCGAGGACGTGGACCTGAAAGCGCTGGCCAAACAAACGGAGGGGCGCGTCGGATCCGATATCGAGTTCGTCTGTCGCAAAGCCTCCCTGCTGGCGATTGCCGAGTTCGTGAAAAACGAGGCGGGCGGGCAGGCTGCCCGCAAGATCCAGGACAAAAAGGAATTGACCATCACAAACAAACATTTTACGGTGGCGCTCCGCGTAATGGAAAGCCAGCCGCGATAAAGAAATGCCCCGTCGGCGCAAAGCGCCAAGGGGCCACTTGCCTCGATCCGCAATAGCGGTCGAGGCGACGTGGCAGAATGCAGAATGTAAGAACGAAGAACGTAAGAAAAGATTTGACCACGGATTACACTGATGGCACTGATGAGAACAAGGAATGATTGGATTAGTTCGCCTTATATCCGTGCCATCCGTGGTGAAACGAGGTTGGCTTAGGGGATTCGTACAATGAACAATGGTATTTATATCTACGGAATCATCAATTCGGGAACCCGCGAATTGAACGGTGTTGGCTTAAACGTGGACGCTCCGGTGTACCTGATTCCCTACCAGAACGTGGCGGCCGTGGTAAGCGACGAGGCGATTGTGGACTTGGCGCACCTGCCAAAAGACCTTGTGGCCAGACGCCTGGTTGATCATCTGCGGGTGATCGAGGGCGTCATGAGCTTGAAGCATACCATCATCCCCATGAAAATGGGCACTTTTGCCGGCAACCCCTCCGAGGTGCGGGAAATTCTTGCCCGGGGTTACAAAACCGTGGCCGAGGTGTTTCATACCGTC